>CAYYET010000007.1:0-16708 GCA_964471075.1 uncultured Bdellovibrionales bacterium | reverse complement strand
CCAGACTGCAGGGAAGAGAAGATAGAACGCAGTAAGGGCAGTAAAGGTCAGGAGAGCGAGGTGTTGGAGGGAATCTTTCAGATGTTCAGCGAAAGTGGTAATTCTTTCTTTTTTGTTATACAAATACTCAAGGAAAATAAGTCCCAAAAAGAAAATAAAGAGAATATTGGAGACGTATTTGGTAAGAAGAGCCAGACCGAGAAAAATACCAGAGAAAATAATGTAACGGAAAGAACGACGTTTTAAGAAGGTGAGATAGGAAATAAGAGAGAGCGGGGTAAAAATCCAGAGGAGAGAATCAGGATTAATAATTTTGCTCATACCAATCAAAATCGGCGAAGTAGCGATCAAAACGTACGATAAAAGAGCATTTCTTTTACCAAGCAGGCGCTCCAAAAAGAAGTAAAACAAGGGGAGAAGGAGAATAATAACGATGAGGAGTGGCAAACGATAGGCGAGATAGAAACTTTGGACGTCATTACGAAGGCTAATAACTTCACCATCAACGTGAGCGGTACGGTAATCTTTGGTTGATTTAAACCACAAGCCTGGACCGGAAGCGAGAGCAATAGTAATACCAGGTTTATCGCTAATATTAGTGCCACGCCAATCACGTTCCCCAATATTTTTCCAGTATTTGGCAATACGACCATCAAACCAGAGAGGTTCATCAACAGCTGCATACTCTGTAAGACGATAGAGTCCAGCGCCTCCGAAGATAGTAGTGGCTATAAGAACGGAAAGGAGCACGGGAAGACCTTGAGCACGCAACCATTCTTTGATAGTGAGAGCCTCTTTGTCTTTTTCACCTCTTTGATGTTCTCGTTCAATGAAGAAAGCAGATATAAGGATACCTGCGAGGATAACATAGAGACCAAGTCCAAGTGTGAAAATATAGTGGAAATTGTTTGATTCAGAAACACCGAAAGCCATAAGAGTAGCCGCTGGTAATCCTATGAGGAGGAGAGAGGCCAGATTTTTTTGCCAGTCAAAACGAGGGGAAAAATAAAGAACGGCACCCACAGTAAGAATGCCCAATACCAAAAATCCAATATAAAAAGAAGTGTTAGGAATATGGAAATTAAGAAGGGTAAAGAGTTTGACTTGGGACGAAATAAACAGCAAGGTGCACAAAGCGAGGATGGCAGCCAGCAAGGAATATACACGGTTCTCCTTGCTTGAAAAAAAGTCTTGCATAGGGTTTGCCTGGTGGTTAAAAATGTCTTAAAATAAGGGAAAGTATCCTATTTTCTCTCTTGCATTGTAGAGCAACTAACTGAAAAAAGAAAGTGAAATTTTTTTCTTCAAAAACCGCTTTTATTATTGTTTTGGGAGCTATTGTGCTCTTTGGATTTTGGCTTCGTTCGTATCACTTTTCTTCATGGCTTCATTTTGAATTAGATCAGTCCCGTGATGCTCGAGTAGTGGACGATGCCCTAGAAGGGGGGCCCGGAGAATTAACTCTCCTTGGTCCCAAGGCTGGAGGAACCTTTCTTCGTCTCGCGCCAGGGTTTTATTATCTCCAATATATAAGCGGACTTCTTTTTGGCGACACTCCTGCCGGTATCGCTGTGGTGGTGATGCTGCTTTCCGTTGCTGCTCTCCCGGTTTTTTATTTTCTGATTGCTCGTTATTTTAATCGCTCACTGTCACTGCTCCTCACACTTCTTTTAGCCTCTTCGGCTTTTTTTGTGATGTATGGGCGGTTTGCTTGGAATCCAAATATCCTGCCATTCTTTATCCTTCTGGGTATGTACGCTCTCCTACGGTCGGTAGATCATTGGGAATCGCGTCGAGGACGATGGTTTGTGGTAGCAGCATTGTCTCTCACTTTTGCTACTCATGGTCATTTTTTGGCCTTTGTCAGTCTTCCGGTTATTGCAGTAACGTTTCTTATTCTCAAGCGACCTCGTTTTTCGTGGCGAGCGTGGGCGGGTGCTCTGGGAATAGTGGCACTTTTGTATCTTCCCATGGTTTTGAATGAAATCGGAACAGGCGGAGCAAACACCAAAGAGTTTTTTGGAGCGATTACAGAAAAGTCGACCAAAGAAGATCATATTTTGTTGGAAAAGGGTATTCGTAATTTTTCAGAACACGCTTTGGGAGCACTGCTTATTACTACCGGATTCGAAGGAGGCGCATTCCCAACCTTTACATTCAAGGATAGTCAATTGATCTGGTCTTGCCCAGAAAGGTGTGATGCAGGAAAATGGACCGGGGTGGCAGCGGTAATGGCTCTTGGCCTCAGTCTTTTATTATTATTGTTTTTCTGGTGGCGTGCAGAAAAGGGTAAGAAGAAAGATTTTCTTCTCTTATGCGGTATTTGGTTTGGAGTAACCTTTGCTTTATTTACGCCACTTTCGTATGGATTTGCCCCCAGGTTCTTTCTTGTTTCTGGAGTACTGTTTATTATTTTCTTAGGCATACTTCTCGATACGGTACGACATCTGTTAGGTGAGAAGAAATGGACTCATCTGGTAGTATTACTCTTCGGCTCGACCTTTGTGTTCTCCAACGTTCATTTTCTTTCAGCGCGTTTCGTAGAATTATCTCAGGCAGGGATACTGCAGATAGACAGCGCTCCGGATCGTATTCTGAAAGAGCGCATTCGGGTAACGCTTGAGCAGCAGAACCAGATTATTGATATGTTTGAGTCTCGGTATCGAGAGAATCACTTTCCTATTTACATGTTTAGCGAACCACAGCATCGCCGGGCACTCAAGTATTTGATGGAGCGCCGGGGCATTGAAAATGGCGTCCTAGGGTATGAGACTATCTATCGACAAGGGACGTATTTTCTCGTGCTGCGAGGACAATCGGATTTGGAAGATGCTTTGAAAAAATATAGAGTGAATTATGAGATAGGTGGCACTACTCATTTTGGTACTTTGGTTGCTATTGAACTCCTTCCCAAGCCAGAAGCTATCAAAGCAGAACGACAGGATTTTTCGATAGTCACGCCTGATACCTCTACTGCTCCGCCGCGTTACACATGGAATGAATTTTTTCATTTAAAAGAGGATGTGCCGATTGAGGATCAGGAGAGTAATTTAGAGCAAAGTGAAGATAAAGAAACTGATAACTAATGCTGTATGAATATCACCTGGAAAAAAACCTGGACTCTACTCATTGCTATCATGGTACTTGGAGGAGTACTACGTTTGTATGATTTAGGGAACAATTCTTTTGTTGCTGATGAGTTTTTGGATATTAATTCAAGCTATGGCTACTTTAAGACCGGAGAATGGAAAGCCTGGGACTTCAACTATGGAAAACCAGCTGAAATGAATATTAATGATGCTCGGGATGAGCGAGCCTTCTTGTATAAGGCCCAGGTAGCTGCCTTATTGCATCTCTTGCCACCAACCGAAACGACGGCCCGTTTAGTCAGTGTTAGTTGGGGAATATTTTCTATCCTGCTTATGTTTTGGGCGGGGTACTTTTATACTCGTAAAAAAACAGTCGGACTGCTCGCTGCTTTTCTTTTTGCGCTGAGTGTTTCTGCGATCATTTTTGATCGTCGGCTTCGGATGTACGCGATGTTTCTTCCGGTTTATTTGGCGCTTGCTACTACGCTCTATGCCTTTTTTGAACGTGAATATCAAGGAAAAATAGGCCTGTTTCGTAGCCTTTGGGAACGGTATGGTGTAAATCTTTTCTATTTTCTTCCCTTTCTACTTTTGATAGCGGTGAATGCACTGGTACATGGATTGTCGCTGAATATTATCCCTGTTTTTGGAGTCTACGTACTATGGATGACTGTTCTGACTTGGCACAAGGAAAAATCCTGGAAAAATAAATACGGGGTAACACTGGGTCTCGGAATCTTCGGAGTAATCGGAGTTGTTCTTTTCTTGCCTGATTTGGTACGACAGGGATTTGGAACACTTGTTTTGTTTGATGATCATTACTCGTATATTCGCTATATCCTTCAAGATTTTGCTCACCCGCTTTTGGGAACGCTTCTTATAGGATTAGGTATCAGAATGCTCTGGAAGCGTTTTGAACGCCCCAAGGAAGCGTTGTGGCTCTCTTTGTGTCTTTTGGTACCTCTCGCTCTAGCTATTTGGTTCTGGAAGCGTAATGCTGGACCACAGTATATTTTCTTTGTGCAGTCATTTGCTCTCCTTCTGACGGCTATTGGGATCTTTGGAATACTCCAGTTTGTACAGGAATACCTAGGAACTTTTGGTAAAAAGGCGTGGTGGAGTACTCTCGTTTTATTGCTCGTACTATTGCCAAATTATGGCTACTTTTTTGAAGAGAATAATACCTATCACGAAACGAGTTCTGGAGGAAATCCAAACTATCGAAAGGTGTTTGATTATTTTAAAAAGAATAAAGGAGCGGATGATGTTCTCCTTACTCGAAACTTCCGAAACTATTATTTCTCAGGTGCCAGTGTTCCTGTCTATGATTTTGGAGGGGAACTTTCTACGGAAAAACTCTCTCTCCAGGAAGTAGAGAAATTAGTTTCTCTTCATCCTCACGGTTGGGTGATTGTTTCTTCCAATGACTATGACTATATCTCGCACGATGCTGAGGCATTCTTTAAAAAGAATATGGAGCAGGTAAGCAACGCAAATGTTCGCGGAGCAATCGAGGTCTATCGTTGGTAAATGAAAGAGGAAATGAAAAACCCGGACGACCTTGTTAGGTTCCGGGTTTTTGATGCATTAGGCGCTCTGCACAAGCTTGAGGCGCCGCCGAACGGGTCTTTCCACTTGGTGACGAGCACGAGGAAGCTTTCCTGATCGCCAGTGGGGAAATTCCTCTTGGTAGAGGTTTACTTCGATCTCGGCAAGCAGTCTCTCCTGATCCTCTTGCGGATCACCGAAGCGGGCGATCCAGTCAGGATGAAGGTTGAGCAGATTCCGGAATGGTCTGGAATGCTCCTCGACCCATGTATTGAACCGTCGATCCTCCTCCTCAACTGCCATGGCTCGTACGCCTTCGCGAGCCCACACGGAACGCCAGCAGAGCTTCTGCTGCATTTCCAAGATGCGGTTCACAGCCAGACTCCGTCGTTCGCTCGTCGAGAGGTATTCTCCGAGACTCCTTCGATCGAACTCTCGGCAGAGATCTCCATTGAGTCCTGACCAGAAGAGTAGGACAAATCTCAGGTACCACCCCCACTGTTCCCAAGGAAGCGTAGGGTAGGGCAGCGATGAGGCCGCCAATGATTGGTTCATGACGACTCCTTGTGGATTCAAAAGAACACACACCTTCCATGGATTTCATGAAAGATGCACCCTTTACTACACCTTTACTCTAGTCCTAAAAAACGATATTTTCAATTTTCTGTCAATTCTTGTGGATGAGTTTTTTGAACGGAGCAAGATCCTCCGAAGTGAGTTCACCAGAAAAGAAAAGGCAGACAAAGTAGATAACAAAGAGAAGAGCTCCTGAAAAAATAAAGGTAATGAGCCCCGCTGGCAAGAAAGGACACAGAAAAATCATGATACCAACCCCCACAATAGAGAGCATAATAGTATCAAAAGACAAACGCACCTTGAAATGTCTTTCAATATACACAAGGATACTGATCATGAGAGCAAAGCAGGTCAGAGTAGTAGCAAGCGCAGCGCCTATGAGTTCAAAACGGGGAATAAGGAAGAAATTTAAACCAATCATGGCAAGACAACCAAAGAGAGTGAGCTTCATGGGGATTTTTACTTGTCCAGCACCGTTTAAGGCAAAAGCTAGGACATAGAAAACAGTCAGAAACCCAACTCCTATAGCGTAAATATTCATTGGAGTAGCAGCGGCGTTGTATTTACTACCATAGAAGAGGTGAAGAATTTGTGGAGCGTAGAGGACAAGAAGGGTGACCAGAGGGAAGAGAAGTAAAACCATTAAACGCAAGGATTTATTGACGAGCTTTTCTGTCTCTTCGGTATTGTTATCAGCGGTGGTTTTAGCGATTGCTGGGAGGATGAGAATAGCTAAGGCATAGAAGAGGTAATAAGGAATACGGCCCACAGTAATGGCGGCGTTGTAAATACCGGTAAGATAGTCGCTGTGAAGCAGGGCCTTTACGAAGTAGAGGTCAAAGGTCAAAATGCACTCGTAGAAGAGGAGATATAAGGTGAGTGGCCACGCGTATTGAATAAGCGTCTGATAGGGGAAAGAAGTCTGGTCTTTTTGATTGTGCGCTTCGGGAAGATACTTGCGGATGAGCATTTCTTCCAGGAAGAAACCAACAAGAAACACGACAAAAGGAGCAAGAATGTTACCGGAGATAGCTCCTTCTACACCAAAAAGATAGGCAAGTACTACAATAAAGACCACTCGTCCAAGGGAGCGGATGATCTTGAGGATTGCCTGGAGACGGAAAAAATGAAGGCCAATGAAAAAGTAAAGATTAAAAGAGGCAGCGGCGAAGGTGGGAATAACAAGCGCTGATAAACGAAGGAGTGGCGTCAGGCTCTCGTCATGAAGTGTCCAAGCAATGATGGGAGCACACAGGAAGAAAAGAAGAGTAACAGCGCCCATGAGGAGCGCCTGGATTTTTAGGGCAGAGAGACGAATAGAAAAAATGCTTCCAGGATTTTTCTCAAAAGCCGCACTGAGATATTTCGACATGGTGGTTGGTATACCATTTCCAATCAAGACGATCACCATGGTAGTGAGAGTAATAACCAATCCATAACGGCCATACGCTTCTGGCCCCAAGATACGTCCCGTAGCGGAATGAACAATGTAACCGGAAAGGTTGTAGATAATCTCGGCTACTGATAACCAAACAAGAGAACGAGAGAAGTTTTTCATACGTGCCTTATAACGTCATTAAAAACCTCCTCTTTCGTTTTTGAAGCGTCAATCATGATGAGATTCCATAAAGAAGCTTTCTCCTTAAAGAGGCGCATTTTTTCCCTTAAATAGGAGGCCCCTTGTTCAGGAACTCGCTCTCGAGACAGGATAGTTTCTACGGGGAGATCAAAGTACAGTCGGATATGAGCTTTGGGGGTATACCGAGCAAGGACTTGTGCTCCCCAAAGAATAGGCCAAGAACAGGCAGTCTGCTTCGCTAAGTACTCAATATTAATAATGGAATCAAAGAATGAGCGATCAGAGAGGAGATAGTCATAACCTTCTCGACGTAGCTTGGCTCGGAGGAAACAAAAACGAATCATGTCGAGAAAGAGAAATTTTTCCCGAAGTACGAGGGTAATCCAAGAGGCTTTAGTAACGGCCTTTTCTTGGCCAGGATGAAATTTCTTTTCTCTCTTAAAAAGTCTGGCGATTTTATTGGCCAGAGAAAATTCTACCGCATGAAAATAAGCGACCCTTTTTCCTTGAGAAAGGAGATACTCGCGAAGAAGTTCTACCTGAGTAGACTTTCCTGAACCATCAACACCAGAAAGAGAAATAAATTTCACACGGGTGAGATTAATACATGATCACTGAAATAGGTTGCAATTTCACGACTGGCTTTACTACTTCGTTTTCAATAACGCTTTCGATGACATCTTCGGCTCGTTTGTAGTGAGAAGAATCCTGTTCGATGACTTTAGAGGAGCGGCCATTATAGAGCTTCACTCCTTTAGTCTTAAGTTTCTCATGGAGCGCTTCTTTGCTTTCTGGTACGACATCTTCGGTCTTTTTGGCTGATTTTCCAGCGCCATGATTACAAGAATAAAAGCTCGAAACATTGCCATCCTGACCCACACAGAGATAGGCTTCGGTGCTCATAGACGTCGGAATAAAGGCTGGCTCACCAGTATCCTTGAAAACAGGGTGACTAGCCATACGTTCTTTGCCATAAGCACGGCTGGTACCATTACGGTGTACCCAAACATTTTTGCCGTAGTGCTCTTCTTGAGACACAAGAATATGAGGCATGTCGTAGAGGAGATCCGCTTCAATCTGGCGCCCAAGAACTTTTTCAGCAGTTTGTACGAAATTATGAGTAATCGTGGCTCGATTAGCATGGGCAAAATTTGAACAGGCATAGCGAGCCTGCATGTAGAGTTTGCCGTCTTCACCATCGCCATCGAAAGTGATGAGTGGTTCTTTTTTACCAAAGTTTGATTCACGAATTTTTGTCGCAATAAGATTAATCGTTTTTTTGAAGGGAGTGAGCCAAAAGAAACGTCCGATATTCATGAGGATAGCGGTAGAGAGATGCTCACGTTTCTTGGCGGTAAACATATACATGGTGTACTGGCCCAAGATGCCAGAACCGCAGTGCACCATGAGGATGTATTGTCCTTTACGGAGATTGAGTCTTTTCGCTGTTTCCTCATCCATAACATCTGTGACTTTCATGAGGTCGAGGAAATGATTACCGGCTGCGCCAATAATGCCGGAACGGAATTGAGCAAAAAAGAGAAAAAGAGGAGGAATGATCTGCATGATACCTTTGCGAGTCGGGGCTTCGGCAAAAAAGTTGCCACGATCAATACTGTTCTGGGCTTCATTTTTGGTCTTGATACCGAGGTACTCAATCAAAGGCTGTATACCAAGGCGACAAATATCAACAATGACACGGAAGGGGAGCACGGTACCGACGTATTTTTTGGTAGGTACGGTTTTGGTGGCTTCCTGAAAAATGCGATCGATTTCCTCTGGAGTAATGTTCGTTTCATCAAGATTGAGTCGCACTAAACGCATCCCACAAGCCGGATCAGAATCATTGATCTGAGGCAAGATGAAACGCTCTGAAGTTACCGTAGTACCAGTAGCATTTTTCCGACCAGGCTTACTGTGAACGTCAGCCATGGCAGCAATGTGATGGAAAACTTCTTTATTGGAAGCAACACTTTCCAATTGAGCGAGTGTTTCGTTGTTTGGCATGAGTTTTTCGCCCACATGAAAAACAACCGGCACAACCATTTTGTCGGTTTTCATTTCACTTTTATGCTCGGAAATTTTGGTAAAATTCTGTTCGTACATAGTCAGCGAAAAAGATGCTGCAAAAAAGAGTAACTAGAGCCCCTTTTGAAACTAAAGAGAAGAATAGATATCTTCGTACTGCTTGGCAGTATTTTTGAGGTCAAAATGGTCCTTGACGAAGCGGCGAGCGTTCTCACCGAGACGCATACATTCTGTTTTATTTTGGCTCAGATAAGCCACAGATTCAATGAGTCTCTCTCCTGAATCTTTGGGGATAGTAACACAAATATCCTTATTTGTAAATTCAGAAAATTGGGGTAAGTCGGAGAGAATAACCGGCTTACCACAGGCATAGGCCTCGATAATAATAAGTGGCACATCGAACTTACCTTTCAGATTTTCTACTGGGAAAAGAACCAGGTCAGCGGTATGGTACAGGGCAGCCATGTTGGTGGTAGCAGAGTTTTCTTCGAAAAGAATTTTTTGCTCCAAACCGTGTTTTCGAACGATAGCCCGAACTTCTTCTCGTTTTCTGTGGTCACCTTCATTTTTGATCCGACAAGCAAAAAGAAATCGTACAGGGCTGTCTGGATGCTCGATAAAATACTGCACAAAGGTCTCGGTCAGCATGTCAGTTGCTCCCAAACGGGTATACTCACCTGGGTAAATTACCAAGAAATCATCCCAGGTAAGGTTGTAGGTTTTCAGTACAGCATCATCCTTTTCACCTGGTTGATACAAATCCAGATCAATACCAGGATAAATACGAGTGACATTCTGAAAGCCTAAGTGTTCCAGTTTCTTCTTGGTAAGGTCGGTATACACGATAATATGGTCAGCAAAAAGCAGGGAACGGAGTTCCTGTGGTGAATACAGGTCTTCACGAAGGGTTGCCACAGTCTGAAGAGTTTTTCCTTGAGGTTTAGCCAGAAAACGAATCAGAGAAGTATTTTGTTTGGTAGGAGTGAAGAGGTAGTGAGTGATATCAAAGGACTTCCGCGCCTTCCGAAGATACAAAAATAAATTTACTTTTGCTGAGAAATCAAAATGGCCGCTCGAAAAAATAGGTTCCTCGTGAACACTTTGTGGTAAGCCACTGAGATGTTCTGGAGTAGTGAGAAGAGTAAGGTCATGATTTCTTACTTCTCGGCCGAGAAAATAGGCAAAGTTTTTTGAAGCTTCGTCCCACGGAGGAACCAGTGGTCGAGTAGCTAGGAGAACTTTCTTTCCCATATAAGTAGCGTTAGCGGTAAATTTCTTTCTTTTCAGTTCCGGTCATTACGCGAACTGTTGTACGAACATTTTCTTGCGGTACGATAGTGGAATCTATTTTTTTAGTCTCTCCTTTTGTTATTTCAACATCTTGCTCCGAGAGAACTTCTCGACCAGAGAGTATCTGATAATGAAATGTCGAAGTGTCAGCATGGTTTTCGATAGTAAAATCGATACTTTGGAGGTTCTCGGGTTCGGTAAAGGAGAGGGTCCACCAATTTTTCCCTTGATTAGGATTAAGCTCGGCTTGATTTTTCCAAAAAAGAAACACGCTGCTCAGAGCGAACAAGAGGCATACGGCTAGAAGAAGGTGTGTTTCGGAGAGTTTCATCGAGTTTTCAGATAGACATGAATATTTTCAGAGGCGTAGATACGAGAAAAATTGGTAGATTTTTCAAAGGGAGTGATATCAAACTTTGGATTGACTACCACAAACTTCGTTCCTGTTTCAGTGTAGCATTTTTCTCCGCGAGCCGTATTGGGGACAGAGATCATGAGGAGAGTGCATTGTTCTCGATCTGGATTGTCTTCATAGCGCTTGAAGAAACCTCGGGAAAGGGGATAGGTATAATCACGAAGGAAAAAGAGTTTCATCCAAGAGTCGGCCGTAATATAATTATGATCTTTGAGGATCACGTCTTCTTGGGTAGTGTGGTGAGCTAGATACTGTGATGCTCCAAAGGTTTCTAGGGCAAGCATTGCTTTGCTTTCTGGTAAGATCGTTTGGCTATTGTCGTATGAACCGCTACCAGAAGCCAAGAAAAATCCAGTAAAAGTCATCACCAGTACGAGGAAAGCTGGAAAGACAAAGCGTTTTTGTTCTCGAGTGATAAGAGCGCCTGCTCCTACGAAAGCAAAAGCAGCCAGTACTCCTAAAGGAAAAGAAAGGTAAGCTCCAATACGGCTTGAGGGAATGTCAATAAAAAGCCATTCAGGATGAGTAGTCATAATGAGAAGAATGACGCTCCAGCCTAAGAGAAACGCACTTGCGTAGCGCATGCGGGTGCGCAAAAAGGCCAAGAGGAGGAGTCCCGCTATCCCAAGAGCCACGCGAGCTTCTCCAGAAGAAAAAGTGATTTGATAAAACGAAAGTCCGGTACGAGTGGTTTTAGTTGGAGTTCCTAACGCTGTCCCTACGGCATGAACCTCAATATAAGTAGGCATGGCTACAAGGAAGAAGAATGCAAAGGCGAAAGTGGTAATCAGAAGTGGGGTAGGCTTAAAAAAGAGTCGAAACCAGTGACGTAAAATGGTACCCAGAGTATTCCAATGGAAAAGAAGATAAAGAAGCGCTCCACCAACAAGAGCAAAAAGCGTCATGAGAGTACTCAGATGATGGATATATGCAAGAGAAAAAGTCAAAAAGAATCCTAATCCTAAAAATTCAGGACGTTTCTCTCGAAAAGCCCGTAGATATGCAGTAAGAATGAGGGGGAGGAAGAAATTTCCGATCGTGTTACCGACTACTCCACCGGAAACGAATTTTTCTTGAGGAGAAGAAAGGGTGTAGAGAGGGCCAAAAATAAAAAGGGTAGCTAATGCAATGTTTTGAGGAGTAAAGATTCGTTCTGAAAGAAAAGAGCTTCGAATGTTTTCGGCTACGGTTCTTGAAAAAATAACTAACGCAAGAAGTGACAGTATATTGATAAGAGCAAGAAACAAGATAGGAAAGGCTCCTAAGAAATCCAGGTGAGAAAGAATATTGATAGCAGCAAACGGTAGGTGTTCTCCAATAATAAAGTCTGCAATAGGAGTCGGTTCGGAAATATGGGAAACACCTTCGCTATCAGTAACAATATTACGCTCTCCATAAAAAGGCAGATTCCCTGTTTCAGCAATCAGTTTGGACCAGTACATGTGATGTCCGAGATCGGTAGAAGTAGGAAGAATGGCGTGGCTCAGATAAATAGTTTTGATACCAAAAGTAAGGGCGAGAAGCAGAAGGAAAAGTAGTGTTTGTTTTTTTGAAAACTCAAAAAAACGTTCTTTTTTTTCTTTATCACCATCAATGTTTTTTGTTTTATTCCGAAGGAAGAGTGAAATAACAAAAGATCCCACGGTAAGAATGGTTACACCAAGAAGGAGATGAGAAAAAGAGAATGAAACATTACTCTTCCCGAGAAGAATCATGAGAAAATCAAGAAGTCCAAGACCTACTCCAAAAGAAAAGAGAAATGTTTCAAAAGGGGTGAGTGTTTTCGTGGAACGTGTAAGGGCTCGCAGGAAAAAGAACCCTGGAATAAGAAAGAGTATCAATAAAGAGGTAAGGAGAGTGAGCGTTTCGAAAAAAGGAGTCATATTATTTTTTTACAAACGACTCAATAACTTTTACGTATAAGCGAGCAATGGCATCCCATTCAAAATGATCTTTGGTATACATGCGGGCTCGTTTTCCGAGGGCTTTTCGCTCTTCTTCGTTTGAGAGAAGATTCATGATGGCTTCTTTGAATGCTTCCGCGTTCTCAGGTTCTACAAGAAGACCATTTTCATTTTGATGAATAGCGTCTTTAAGTCCTTCTAAGTTAGAAACAATGACAGGAATCCCGCAAGATGAGGCTTCAATAACAGAAATACCGAAGCCTTCCATATCACCTGGTATTTTTATGTTGGGCTGGATAAAGATATCACATGTATTAAAAAGAATATCTCGAGTTTCATCTGAAACGTATCCCAGTAGTTTTACCCGATCAGATGAATTTGTCTCCTGTACTGCTTGAAGAATGTTTTGTTTATCAACACCATCACCAGCTACTACATAGAGAACATTGTCTGGAAGTTTAGGAATAACGTTTCGTATAAACCACGCCACTCCTTTACGTTTGGCCAAACGTCCAGAGGTCAGAAGCACATGCTTATTTATCAAAGAAAGGCCCAGTAATTTCTCTAATTCTTCTCGAGCGTGAGATTTATGGTGCGCTTCCGTGTTGACCCCATTTGGAACAAAGACAAGTTTCTCTTTTGGAATACCCCGGATTACAGCTTGATGGATAGTCTCATTTCCTACTGCAATCAATCCATCAAGTTTAGAAAGACAGAACTTTACCCAAACTACCTGGTACAAAGCGTTTTTATAGGTGATATCGAGCCCATGAATAACACATACAACGGTTTTCTTGGGAAAAAAGAATTTCACTATACGACCAACTATCCCCAAGACCCCATCACCGAGGAGGAGAACGTCGTAGTGCGAGATACACCACAGTGCTCTGAGAGTAGCCAGAGGAAGAAAAATAGGAAGAAATTTCTTGCCATAATGATTGGCAATAGTATCAGTCGGGGCGACTTTATTAAGCCACACCGATAGAGCGTAGTTTTGGTTTTCAATACCACCTATAACAGGAGGGTAGGCTCGCGAAATGAAAAGAATCTTCATGAGAAATCTACTTCTTATAACGATCTTTGCGTATTTGATACATCAAATCTTCTGTCAGTTTACGATTGGATTTGATCATATCAGCAATAAAGGCAAAGATTACCAGTTGAATACCAATGATAAACATGACACTCGAGGACAGGAGGTAATTTAAATAGGGAGTTACCTTGAAGCCACTTGTTAGATAGCGAACTAAGAAGATTAAAAATCCTATGAGAGCCAGGGTTGTAAGCACCATACCTGGAACACCGAAAAACTTTATCGGACGAACATCCCGAATTGAACGGATAATAATGCGAAGGCTATTATTGACGTAACTCCAAATAGTTTTCACGACACGAGATTTCCGTCCTTCAAAGTAGGTAACTTCTACAGGGAGCCACACAATTTTCAAGTCTTTTCCAAGGGCATCAATAATAACTTCCTGAGTATAGGTAAAACCACCAGGGAGATTAAGACGAAGTAAAGTTTCTCGGTTATAAGCACGGAAACCGCAGGTAAGATCCTTAATGTTGACCCCCATGAATGTTCCAATGAGCTTGGCTGCTAAGCGGTTAAGTGTATCCTTCAGAAAAGGAATATTCTTTGCTGCTAGATGATCAAAACGATCAGCGCTCACCATGTCAGCCTCGTGTTTCAATATTGGCTGAATAATCTTCTTAATATCCTGCGGATTAAACTGTCCATCAGCATCAATATTCACAAAAATATCGGCACCATTTTCCAAGGCACGTTCAACGGCATGACGAAAAGTTTTACCAATACCACGGTTCACTCCATTTGAATACACAAAGTCAGCGCCACCTTCCTTGGCTTTTTCAATTGTTTTATCTTTGGAACCATCATCAATAACCTGTACCAGTACTTCATCAATAGACTCTATCTGGCGAGGCACACGCTTAATAGTACTCGCAATTTTCTCCTCTTCGTTAAAAGCTGGAAGGTTAACAATGAGCCGCATAAAACGTTGTCATAGGGAGTTAGAATTATTCTTGTTCCTTCTTTTGAATAAGAAGTTTTGAATCAACACACTTGAGGTTACAACTCTCTTTCGCTCCGTTTACTCCATTTTTAATGAGATCTTTCTGACACTGATCCAAAGTTTCTTTACAGACATTCTTCCGTTCCTGAAAATAGTTCATGTTTACTTCATACCCGAAGTAAGGAAGCGCGAAGTACGTTACCGTAAGTACTCCTGCCATCCATACGATGAGTTTCAGCAACCCAAAAATCATAAGTTAGCGACCAATGCCTTTGTATATGATACCAGCTTTCAAGAAAGCATCTTTGTCCAGGCAATTTTTGCCATCAACGATCACTTTGATACCATGTTTTTTCAACAATGCTGGTGTTAAAGCTTCTTTAAACTCTCTGTGATCAGTAGCAACAAGGAGAGCATCAGCTTTTTTTAGAAGTGTTTCAAGAGATTTTACTGTGGAAAGTTTTTCAACATGAGGGTCGAAGACCTCTACTTTACAGTGGTGTTCTTTGAGGATATCAATAATTTCCAATGCAGGTGATTCTCGTAAGTCATCGACATTGGCTTTGTAGGCTAATCCGAGAAGCCCGATAACTGTATCTTTCATAGGAAGAACCACTTCATTTAAGGCATCCTGCATCCTTTCGACGGTATAAGCAGGCATGTCATCATTTGTTTCAATGGCTAGTTTCAGAAAGCGGTGATTAAATCCTGATTCCTTGGCTCGCTCTACAAGATAATGAGGGTCCACAGGAATACAATGGCCACCCACACCACAAGAAGGGTAGTGTTTCATAAAAGCAAACGGTTTCGTTCCAGCTCCTTCTATCACATCTTTGACATCAATATCCATTTTATCGAATGAACGAGCAATTTCATTCACAAAAGCAATATTAATGTTCCTGAATGAATTCTCCAGAATCTTTACCGCTTCAGCCTCTCGGATGTGTTTCATAGGACGAATTTCCGCATCAACAATAGAACGGTAGAACTGAAGGGACATATCTAAGCCTTTTTTCTCAAAAGAACCGACTACTCGCGGAATATTCGTCACGTTCCATTTTACATCTCCAGGATTGATACGTTCTGGACAGTGAGAGATAAAAATATCCTTACCTACCTTAAAACCATGTTTTTCAAAGATAGGTTTGACTACTTCTTCGGAGACGTATGGGTTAACGGTAGATTCCAAGATCACTAAAGCTCCTTTCTTGGTATGAGCAGCTACTGTTTCCGATGCACCAATGACTGGCCCAAGATCAGGATGGTGGAGGTGATCCACAGGAGTGGGAACGCAAATAATATGAATATCTGCAGAAGCAATATCTTTTGGATCGCTAGTTGCTTTGAACGGATACTTCAAAAGATTTTCTTCCAAGAAAGAATCTTTAAAAACACGCTGACCTTTTTTGAGAAGGGAAATTTTTTCTTTATCAAGGTCAAATCCAATAACTTCGTACCCTCGTTCCTTAGCCCGTACCGCCAGAGGAAGACCCACATAGCCAAGACCAATCACTGATACGGTCTTGAGATCGTATTTCGCCATAAATAAGCCTTTATTTATAATCGTTTAACTGGCCATTAGTATACAAAAAAAGAGCAAAAAATGCAATTTTTATCCCTCTCTTAGGCCATTTTCATACTATTGACTTTTTCATAAAAATATGCTATTATACTAAGTTAATTCGGAAAGAGTTAACACCTTGTGTGCGGAAAGCACACTTACCGTCAAATGGAGCGAAGAGATGAGTATTTTTCACATCACACGAGTTCTTGAGCAGTATCCTGAGCTCACTTCTATTCTCGGAAAAAAAAGGCTTACGCGTTGTGATGACGCGAAGGTCTCCAGAATAGATGAGAAGCTTCTCAATGAACGAGGCGACATCGATCGCCAGTATTTCCTGGTTTCGCATGCCGGGATCTGTCTGGCGACCGTGAGTGCCGGTTTCTGGCAATCTCTCTGGCATGCACTAAGCATGCAAGATCGGGTGCTAGAAGCGATTACGAAGGTGGGCCCTGAGCAGATTGCCTACATCGTACGCTACGAACCGGGTTTCACCGCGAATGTCATGAACGGTGCGACGAGTGACGAAGCTTGCGTCATGACGGTGAACCTTCTGCCGAAAGAGAGTAGCCTGGCTGAGCTGATTCAAAAGCTCAATCAAGATGAAATCCAGATGGAAGGTTGAAGTACAACGAGGGAGAGGCGCAAACACGCTTTTCCCTCTTTTCTTTATTACTGGCTA
>CAYYET010000006.1:0-17066 GCA_964471075.1 uncultured Bdellovibrionales bacterium | reverse complement strand
TTTGTATGTGCCAGGAGTAATATCAAGATCATCATGAAGGACAACTATGTCGTTCGGGGTGAGCTTGTAGAAATGAATAAGCTGACTCACGGTTGTTCCGGAAGCATTCATGAAGGTCAGTGGTTTTACTAAGAATATCTTTTCTTTGCCTCTTTGGCCTTCGCTTATTTCAGCTAACATTTTTTTATTTTCCTGAAAGGTATCAAATCCCCATTCTTTTTGAAGAAAATCAAGAAAAAGAAAACCAGCATTATGACGAGTGAAGGCGTGATTTTTTCCTGGATTACCGAGTCCGATAATAAGTTTCATAGAGTTATTTCTTTTGTGGTTGGGGTGGGAGGGGAGTTGAGAGAGTAGGGTCCTCATCGGGTATACTCTCATTTCCCAATTCTGTTTTGGAAAAGGCCTCTAGTAGATCGTCTCCGATAATAATGGCATAGTCAGTGGAAACAGGTGTGGCGAGAGGAAGAGCGGGAACTACTGTGGGAGCAAAGCGTTTCAGGAGCTCATCAAGGCTAAAAGGCTTGGTCAATCCTGCTTCTTTTGTCATGATACTCTTTTCAGGGCGCTTGTCCAAAAGAAGTATCGTGGTTTTAGCAAAGCCCATTTCTTCTTTGGTGAATAGAGCTATCTTTTGAGCAATTTCGGTATCGTTTCGGGTAGAGAACAAGGTGAGCGTCGCTTCTTCATTTTGAATAGCTGCTAAACGTTTTTCTGTTTCTTCTTTATGGAAAATGGTGCGACTAACATCTTCTACTTCACTGAAATTTCCGACACGAGGAACCAGGATGAAGGCTGCTACTCCATTGACATCGACATGGGAGACGCGGAGTAAGCTTTCCTTTTTCCAGGCATCAACCACGACGGTAGTAACGTTTTGAGTATCAAGGGTATGAGAAAGTTCTAAGAAACGAGCCATATCTTCAAAGGGCATATCTGTTTTGACGCTCTGGCCCAAGGTTTCGATGAGCCGGTTCACGGTCACAATATTGAAGAGGGTTCCCAAAGAAAAAGCTTTACTCTTGATAGCCTGAATAACTTGTTGCTGACGTTTAGCCCGTCCGAAATCGCCTTCAGGATCGTTGTGTCGTTCTCGGACATACTTTAATGCTGTAGCTCCGTCGAGTGTCTGCCAACCTTTTTTGATCTCAAATGTTTCGTAGCTATAATTTTTTCCCGGATACCGAGGATCATAAAAATCTCGGACGACATCTACGGAAATGCCTCCTAAGGTATCAACTATTTTTTCAAAACCATCAAAGTCAAGTGTGATAAAGTAATGAATTGGCTGTCCAGTAATATACTCAACCGTTTCTTTGAGTGGCGCTACACCTTCATTATTGGAAAGACCATATTGATAGAGCGAGTTTAGCTTGGTAAAGAATCCTGTTTTTCCAATAGGTACGTAGAGATCACGAGGCAGAGAAAGGAGGGCGACACGTTTTTCTTTGGTATCGATACTCATAACCATCACTGTATCGGTGAGATTTTTCCCTGGGTAGTGCTCTCCGGCTCGGCCGAGGAGAAGAATGTTCATTCTCCCTTCTTTTTCTCCTTGGAGAGGGGTATTTTTTTCAGTGAGGAGGTTGCTGCCAAGTTCTTTGAGCTGAGCTAAAAAGGAAGCCGAAGAGTTATTTTCGAACTGGACTTTCGCTCCGAGAGAGAGTCCTTGGAAAAAAAGAAACCCTAGTACTCCTAAACCTAAAGCAAGCAGAAGTCCAGCCCCCCAGAGAAGAAATCGGCGTAGTCCACGTGAAGAAGTAAGGGGTGAGGAGGTGGGAATGGAGTCCTCTGGGGGCAAAAAGGCAGGCTCAGACTGCGCAACCACGAAGGGCTCAGAGGACTCTTTTGGGGATACTTTACGGAGAGCGTCCATGAGAAGAAAAATGATTGAATAAGGCTTAACGGAGGGAGAAAGTGACCCTTGCTTTCGCTAAAAAAAACTGGTATCATGGCAATGTTTATTCGCTTGAAAGCGTTGTTGCCACAAATATCATTATGAATACGGTGCCAAACCAGCAAGGAGGGGAAAATGAGGAGTATCTGGGGATAGGAGGGTTACTTCTTGAAATGGTACGAGTCTTTATCCTAGCCGTAGTTATTATTATACCGGTTCGGGTTTTTTTGTTCCAGCCGTTCTTTGTTCAGGGATCGAGCATGGAACCAAATTTTGAAGATGGAGAATACTTAGTCGTGAGTGAATTTGGCTATAAGCAAACAAAAGTAGGGTTTTCTGACAGTGCTTCTTTTGAAGTGATGCCGTTTAAGGATGTGACTCGGCAAGATGTTTTGGTCTTTCGTTTTCCGAAGAATCCTCAAGAGTTTTTTATTAAGCGGGTGATTGGCTTGCCGGGAGAATCGGTAGAAATCTCACGAGGTAAGGTTATTGTTTACAATACGGAACATCCGGATGGTTTTGTACTTGATGAAAGCGCTTATCTGAGTCCAGCAGTGGTGACCCAAGATATGCCGCGTATGGAGATTCCGCAGAATCATTATTTTATGATGGGGGATAATCGGATGTTTAGTTACGACTCTCGAGCTATTGGGCCAATTGATGCGGATAAGATTATTGGTAGAGTACTCCTCCGGGCCTGGCCCATGGAGCGGTTCTCATTATATTAATTAGATACTTCATTCCTTTACTCTTAAATATTGAAGTTATGCCACAGAAGAAAACAGTTACTCGTAAGGCAGTCAAGAAAGAAACTGCCAAAAAGGTAACCAAGAAGAAGACGGTGAAAAAAGATGCTGTTCTTCACAAAGAAGCAGCTGCCAAGAAGTCAGCCCCAGTCAAGAGTCAGGAAGAACTACTCTTGCAAACATTGCGGGGTATGCGGGATATCATGCCTGATGAACAGCCGTATTGGGAACGTGTGCGCAAGGCCTTATCAGCCGCTTCTCAGGAATACGGTTTTCAGCGTATTGACCTTCCTATGGTGGAATATGCTCACCTGTATCTCCGTTCTATTGGTGAGGGTACGGATATTGTTGATAAAGAAATTTATCTTTTTAATACTCGTGGAGGAGATCGGGTAGCCCTCCGTCCAGAAATGACGGCCGGTTTGTGTCGCGCCTATATTGAACATGGGATGGGAGTGTTGCCCAAGCCTATCAAACTCTTTACCATGGGGCCGCTTTTCCGTTATGATCGCCCTCAAGAAGGTCGTTATCGTGAACACTGGCAGGCTAATTTTGATATGTTTGGAGAAAATGATCCGATTCTTGATGCTCAAACTATCCAACTAGCCTACCGAGTAGTACAACAGTTGGGATTGAAAAATATTGAGTTTCAGGTGAATAGCATTGGTACCCCAGAATCTCGTCGTGACTACGAAAAGGCCTTGGTGCGTTACTTAGAGGCTCAAAAGAGTAAGCTTTGTCAAAATTGCCGCGAGCGTTTACTGTCCAATCCTATGCGAGTGCTGGATTGTAAGGAGGATAAGTGTATTCAGCTGACTGCTCATGCTCCTCAATCGATTGATTATCTCGATCAAGAATCACGCGATCACTTTAAACGACTGCTGGAATACCTTGATGAGTTGGAATTGCCGTATTCTATTAACACTCGTCTTGTTCGAGGACTGGATTACTACACCAACACGGTATTTGAAATCCGTTCAACCGACAAGGATGGCAAGAATTATTCTTTGGGAGGCGGAGGGCGTTATAATCGTCTGATTGAATCTCTCGGGGGAGAATCGACACCAGCTATCGGCTTTGGTCTGGGACTCGATCGTATTGTGCTCGAAATGAAGCGGACCCAGGTAAAGCCCTATCAGGAGCCGAAACCCCGTGTCTTTCTGGCGCAGCTCGGTGATATGGCTAAGAAAAAAAGTCTACGCTTGTTCTCAGCGTTAGAGAAAAATGGTATTCTCATAGCAGAAAGCTTCGGTCGCGGTAGCTTGAAATCACAATTGCGTGTCGCTAATCGTCTGGGGGTAGAAGTGACGATCATTGTTGGTCAAAAGGAAGCGCTCGATGGTACGGCGATTGTCAAAGACATGGTTTCTGGCACTCAGGAAACAGTCACGCAGGAAAAATTAGTAGATGCCGTGAAGAAAATCTTGAAAACCAACGTGACACTGAATGTCTAAATGATATGGCTGAAACGATTTTTCAGAAAATCATCCGTAAGGAGATTCCTGCAGATATTGTCTATGAGGATGATGAGGTTTTAGCCTTTCATGACATTCGACCCATTGCTCCAGTACATGTTCTGGTGATTCCAAAGAAGCCCATTGAGAGTATTGCCACTATGACGGATGAAGATGCTCCAATAGTGGGAAAAATGTTCCTGGTGGCCCGGAATATCGCGAGAGACTTGAAAATTTCTGAAAAAGGGTATAAACTGCTTATCCGGGTAGGAAGGGACGGTGGCCAGGAAGTAGCCCATCTCCACCTGCATGTGTTAGGAGGAGCTCGTCTCAGTGAGAATATCCACCCTGTGTAAATGTAATATTTTCCTGTCTGATACAGGAAAGCGTAGGAAAGGAGGTCGTTAGTATGATCCAAGTAAAAAGAAAAGAGCGAGAAACAGCTGAAAGTCTTATTCGGCGGTTTTCACGTCGTGTCCAACAGAGCGGCGTACTTCGACAGGTTCGCAAGCAGCGTTTCCGAGTAGAAGAAAAGAGCCGTGATAAGCGACGTATGGAAGCGCTCTATAAAGTGAAAATTCGCAAAGAAATTGCTCGTCTCAAGAAACTCGGTAAGTTTGACGAAGAGGCGCTTCGCGATATCAAAAAGCGCATCTAAACTCTGAAAAATATATGAGTCTCTATCAAAAAGTAGGGGACGATTTGAAAGAAGCTATGAAGGCAGGGGAAGCGTTTCGTCGAGATACGCTTCGTTTGCTTCAGAGCGCTGTGAAAAATACGGCCATTGATAAACGTAAGGCACCAGCGGAGCTTTCCGATGCTGAAGTAGAAGAAGTAGTGAAACGTTTGGTGAAGCAGCGCAAAGATAGTATTGCTCAGTACACGGCGGGTAATCGTCTTGATTTAGCAGAAAAAGAAGAGGCTGAATTAAAACTCCTCTCTTCTTATTTGCCGGAAGCTATGCCGGAAGCTGAGCTTCAAGCCTTGGTAAAAGGAGCTTTGGGGGAAAGTGGGATTACTACAAAAGATAAGATGGGTCAGGCCATGGGAGTAGTAATGAAAAAAGTAGCTGGCCGAGCCAGTGGTGATGATGTTCGCAGAGTTGTTGAGTCACTTCTTTCGTAGGGTATGCAGGTAACGGTAGAGATTACTGAAGAAAGCAAAATGCCTCTCCCAGAGGCTTTTTTTGCTCGTGTGGCCGAAGAAACACTCAAGCGTTGTCCTTTGTTTCAAGACAAAAAGGGCACGCGTGTTTCTCTGAATGCTATTTCCGTGTCACCAGAAAAGATCCAAGAACTGAATCGTACTTATCGAGGGAAAGACAAGGTGACAGATATTCTTTCCTTTGGAGAGTATGCCGATACAGAAGCGATAACAAAAGACACCCATTCAGAAATATTCCTGGGAGAACTTTTTTTCTGTCATGATTTTATCGCCAAAGCAGCAGAAGAGGATGAAGTTACCTTGGAACATGAGATGATCTACATCTTTTCTCATGGTATACTGCACTTGTTGGGCTACGATCATTCCCAGGAGATGTTTGCTCTCCAGGATGCTGTGACCGAAACACTCGTCCAATCCAAAGAAATCTAAAGACGAAGTGTCTTTTCTCAAAACAAAAATATGAAGCGCTTGGCAAGAAGTTTATATCATGCTCTAAGAGGAATTTTTTTTACGCTGAGAAGCGAACGGAATTTTCAGGTGGAACTGACGGTGGCTGGAGCGGTCTTTCTTTTTATGCTCTGGATGCCACTTTCTCGTATTGAGGAAAGTATTCTCATTATTGCTATCACTTTGGTCTTGGTACTTGAGCTTGTGAATACGGCTACCGAAAGAATTATGGATATTCTCAAGCCCCGAGTCCATCCCTATGCTCGGGTGGTAAAGGATGTCATGGCTGGAGCAGTACTCACAGCCTCTTTTGGAGCTATTCTCTTAGGTTTTCTTATCTTTTTACCTTATTTTTTCTAATCTTGAGAAAAAATGAAAGGTTTTCCTGGGAAATTTTTTGCCCAAGGGGATGTTTTGGGGTATAATTCAAGATACGGAGCTCCATCGCAAGAGA
Source organism: uncultured Bdellovibrionales bacterium (assembly GCA_964471075.1). Taxonomy (GTDB): domain Bacteria; phylum Patescibacteriota; class Minisyncoccia; order Moranbacterales; family UBA1568; genus UBA1568. The sequence continues at coordinate 10,904 of CAYYET010000006.1, read as the reverse complement.
GCTTGAATTTCTTATTTGTCGCTCAGATTTTCTATGTCGAGAAGTAATTACTATGTCGGTTTGGATATCGGATCTTCCACTATCCGAGCCATGATTGCCGAAGAGGTGGCTCATGATGAGCCCCTGCGAGTAGTCGGCATAGGAAGTACTGCCTCAGAAGGTATACGACGAGGAGCAGTGATTAATGTGGAAGCCGTAGCGAAGGCAGTCAATGTAGCTTTGGAGCAGGCTGAGCGTATGGCAGGGCACCCGGCAGAAAATGTTGTGGTGAGCGTAGCTGGTACGGATATTGCGTGCCAAAATGCTTTAGGAGTGATTGCGGTAGGCCGGGCCGATGGTGAAGTAATTCATGATGATATGACCCGGGTTTTAGAGGAAGTTCAAACGAGAATTACTCTTCCGCTCAACCGAGAGATTATCCATGTTATTCCCAAGGACTATCGGCTAGATGACCAGAAAAATATCAAAGACCCCATGGGTATGAGGGGAGTACGCTTGGAAATGAATGCTTTGGTAGTGAGTGATAGTACGACACATTTAAAAAATATTAGTCGGAGTCTTGAGCAAGCAGGAACTAATCCAGATAGTTTTGTTGTGGAACCTTTGGCTGCCGCAGAAGCAGTGCTTCATGAAAAACAGAAAGAACTCGGAACCGTGCTTATTAATATTGGTGGCAGCACAACATCATTAGCTGTCTTTGAAGACGGAGATCTCTTGCATCTTGCGGTATTGCCAGTAGGAGGGGCGCATGTGACCAACGATATTGCCATCGGCTTACGCACTTCGATTGAGGTGGCTGAAGTAGTCAAGCTTCAGTATGGTATCGCTTTACCTCGTGAGGTAAATAAAAAAGAGGAAATTGATCTTGGAGTGATTGATTCTCAGGAAGAAGGTTTGGTTTCACGACATCATGTCGCAGAAATTATTGAGGCACGTCTTGAAGAAATATTTTCTTTTATTAATGCGGAGCTGAAAAATATTGGTCGTGAAGGATTACTTCCCGGTGGTGCTGTGCTTACGGGAGGTGGAGCTCTATTACCGGGTATTGTAGAATTAGCCAAAGGAGCCCTTCGTCTACCAGTTCAGATTGGTTATCCGAAACCACTTGGTGGCATTCTTGACGAAGTAGATAATCCACAGTTTGCTACTACTATCGGATTAGTACTTTTAGCTCAGTCTACTGGATCGGAAAGAAAATCATTTTCAGCCCAGCGCCTCTTCGGTTCTTTACCGGATGGAATGCAGAGTATCATGAACAAGGCAAAGCACTGGTCGCAGCGCTTTTTGCCTTGATTTTTTCGAAATAAAAACAAACATATTTTACCGAAAGAAAGGGATTTTTCTCTCTTTTTGGTGTTTCTTGACACCCCTTTCTTTCCTATGATACAGTGAATTTTCAAGTCACAGAGGCACTTGTGCGGAATCGGGAGAGCGCAGTATACTACCGACACTGGCAGGAGCACAATTTTTCTAATCAAAAGAAGTATGGCTGAGATCAAACCCGATATCGAGACGTTTGCCAAGATCAAAGTAGTGGGTGTTGGTGGTTCTGGAAACAATGCTATTTCTCGCATGATCGATGCCAAGATCAAAGGGGTAGAATTCGTCGCTATCAATACTGACGCGCAAGCACTGCATCATTCTAAGGCGCAAGAAACGTTCCACATTGGGAAAAATCTCACCAAAGGTTTGGGCGCAGGCATGAATCCACAAATTGGTCGCCAAGCAGCCGAAGAAAACCGTGATGAAATTCAGGAAGTTTTGAAAGGCGCTGACATGGTATTTGTTGCTTGTGGACTTGGTGGTGGTACCGGATCGGGAGCGGCACCTATTGTTGCTGAAACAGCAAAGGAATTAGGCGCTTTGACGGTTGGTGTTGTGACCAAGCCATTTGCTTTTGAAGGATCCCAGCGTCGTACTATTGCCGAAGAAGCTTTGGAAAATCTGAAAGATCGGGTTGACACTTTGATTACTATTCCGAATGATAAGCTGTTGTCGATCATTGATCGTCAGACAACACTGGTTAATGCCTTCCGGATTGTTGATGATGTTCTGCGCCAGGGTGTGCAGGGTATTTCTGATCTCATTACCAAACCTGGTATCGTCAACGTTGACTTTGCTGACGTACGGGCCATTATGGAAGACAGTGGCAGCGCTTTAATGGGTATTGGTATTGCTTCTGGTGAAAATCGTGCGGTAGAAGCGGCTAAAGCTGCCATTAATAGTCCTCTCCTTGAACTTTCTATTGATGGTGCCAAGGGCGTCCTCTTCAATATTTCTGGTTCGAGTGATCTCACGATGCTTGAAATTAATGAGGCAGCCAATATTATTACGGAAAACATTGATCCGAATGCCAAGGTTATCTTTGGCGCGGTGACTGATGATCAGATTCGCAAGGGTGAAATTCAGATCACGGTGGTGGCTACTGGTTTCGATATTCCACGTTCCAAGGAGGCCCCGGTAGGTTTGGTCAATCGAGCTCCAAGTGCCGTTGCTCACAAGCGTGTTTCTCAGATGGCTATCGTAGAAGAGGAACAAGTGAAGGATGAGGAAGAAATGATGGAAGAAGCGATTACTTTTCCTTCCCGAAAACTCGAACAACCGGTGATGATTATTGAAGAAAAGATTCAACCTCGTGGCATGGCTCCACGGAGCGAATCCAAGGAGTTGGTAGAAGAAGAGGATTTGGAAATCCCAGCCTTTATTCGTCGTAAGATGAAAAAATAATTCTCTGAAACCTATGCCGCCCTCTTGTGGGCGGTTTTCTTTTGGAGGAGTATACTAACACTATATGGTTTGTCCATTTTGTAATCATGCTGAAACAAAAGTAGTGGATTCTCGCGAAACCCAAGAGGGCCGAGCTATTCGTCGTCGTCGGGAATGTGAAAAGTGTCACGCACGCTTTAGTACCTATGAAGAAGTGGAGATTTTTCGATTGTTGGTCATAAAGAAAGATGGCCATAAAGAAGAATATGACAAGACAAAGATTGAAAAAGGTCTCCGCAGAGCTTTTGAAAAGCGCCCTTTTGCTGAAGAGCGCATTGAAAAATTGATGGGAGAAATAGAATATGCGCTTCATGAAAAGCAGCTTCCGGAAATAGAAAGTCGGGCTATTGGAACGCTTATTATGGAAAAGTTGAAATCGGTTGATGAAGTGGCCTATATTCGTTTCGCTTCGGTCTATAAATCATTTGGGAGTGCTAAAAGTTTTCTGAAAGCTCTTGAGAAGCTCAAGTAGCTGTCTTTCTGTATGGCAAAAGATCAAGTGTTTTTTGCTGGTATCCTTTCCTTTCTTCTTGGCATTGCGTGGGGATCATACTTTATCCTTCCTGAAGCCAGTTTCTTTTTTCTGCTGAGTGCCACTCTTTTAGCAACTGGCATTATTTTTTCCTTCAGAAGGATCGCGCCTTTTCTCTTAGGAATCCTTCTCTTGTGGGGCGGGGCTATACTTTCTTTTTCTGAGAAAAATCATTTTGAAACACTACCCATCTCTCCTCAGGAAACAAAGGGGGTAGTTCGTGTGGTGAATGATCCGGAGACCAAAGATTTTTTTCGTGAAGTGAGACTTCGTTTTATAGAGTGCGAAACCAGCTTTTGTCCGCAAGAGCGGGTGTTGTGGCAAGCACCACTTTCTTTTCATGGTGAGGCAGGAGAGCGACTTACTTTTTCGTGTCTTCTGGAACAACCAGTGAATCTCTCGGACGATTTCGATTACCGTATGTTTCTGGCCAAAGATAGAGTAGGCTATATCTGCAAGAAAACAGGAGAGGGAATCGCGCTAGAAAAAGACTGGGCCACTACCATGATAGCCCTTTTGTATAAACCGAAGCATCTTTTAGAAAAGGGACTCTCCGCGATACTCTCCGAACCAGAGGCGGGCCTGGCCAAAGGACTTTTATTAGGAGGAGATAATTATCTCCCGCAATCGTTGAAAGAGAGTTTTGCTTCAGTAGGACTGTCGCACATGATTGCCGTCTCGGGCTACAATATCACACTTCTTGCTGAGATATTTTTAGGGTTGGGGCTTTTGCTTGGGCTGTGGCGTTTTCAGGCGCTCTGGGTCGCACTGATAGCAGTTATTTTCTTTATTTTTATGATTGGCATACCTGCTTCAGCAGCTCGAGCAGGAGCGATGGCGAGCATTGTTTTTTTAGCTTTGCAGAGTGGTCGAGTAGCTCAGCCTCTCAATGCTCTGCTCTTTGCTGGGGGACTTATGCTTTTCTTTAATCCGCTCCTTCTTCGTTACGATATTGGTTTTCAACTCTCCTTTTTGGCTACTCTTGGAATTCTTTGGAGTGCACCGTATCAAGAAAAACTTGCCTCGCTCCCATTCTTGTTTCGTAAAATAGGAGAGGTGGTACTCATGACCGTAGCGGTAGAATTATTAGTGCTTCCTGTGATTCTTTTTTCTTTCCATACCTTTTCACCTCTTATCATAGTGGGAAATTTTTTGGTACTACTGGTACCACTGGCTATGGCACTTTCTTTCCTTTCGGTTCTTCTTTTCCTTCTCTTACCTGGGTCGCATACCCTTTTTGCTTTTTTGACCTTTGGTATTCTTACCCTGATTACTCATGCGGTAGAATGGCTAGGCAGTCTTACCTGGACTCACTTCACTTTTGAACAGTTTGGGATTCGATCCCTGTTTGTATGGTACGGAATAGCAGGAGTAATTATTTTTGGTTTGCAACAACGATTCTTAAAACACTATGAATAAAACTTACATACTTTTGTTGGTTGTTCTCGGGGGATTTGTTGCTATGGGTGGATTACTCCTTTCCTACATGGCGGCCGTCAATAAAGAAACCAAAGTGGTGTTTCTGAACATTGGTCAGGGTGATGCGATTCTCCTTTCTCAGGGAAAAAACCAGGTCCTGATTGATGGAGGACGAACCAGCAAAGAGCTTCTGGCTCATCTGGGGCGCTATGTTCCGTTTTGGGATCGAAAGATAGAGGTGGTCATAGCGACTCATCCAGACGCAGATCATATTGGAGGTTTTCCAGGTCTTTTCCAGGCCTATCAAGTAGAGAAGGTGCTCACTACTGGAGCGGAAAGCAGCACAGAAACGTCACATCTTTTTCAGGAAGGAGCACAAGAGACTCGATCTGGTCTTACCAAAGTCTTTCGGGGTACTACTCTGACCTTCCCGCAAGGAGGAACATTAACAGTAGAGTATCCAGAAACCCCGCTTCCCAAAGAAACCTCTGATACGAATGAAGGAAGTGTTGTGGCACGATTTGTCTATGGCGAAACGAGTTTTCTGTTTACGGGTGATCTCCCGCACGAAGAAACGGTACTTACCGACGAAGAACCAGTCACCGTACTGAAAGCGGCTCATCATGGTTCCAAGTATTCCACGAGTCAAGCATTCTTAGATAAAATCAGGCCTCAAGAAGCAATTATTTCTGTTGGCCAGAATAATTATGGACATCCAGACGTGGGAGTACTGGAGCGTCTGAAAAATATCGGAGCTCGTATATATCGTACGGATCAAGAAGGGGATATTCGCTATGATTGTCGAGAACTGAGTAGTTGTGCTGCTTCCGTGTATTAAGGCTTCTTCTTGCTTGCCAAGGAAAGAGAAAGACAGTATACTGGCTCCCGTAGATAAAGAAGGACAAAATATTGCCAATGAGTATTTTTTGTGTCATAATAGCTTGTAAGTTATAGATCATCAAAATTGTATGGAAGGACATCCAAAAAAGGAACGGACTCTGGTTATTATAAAGCCTGATGGCGTCCAGCGGTCGCTTATGGGAGAGATCCTGGCTCGTATTGAACGTACTGGATTGAAGTTTGTAGCGGTTAAATTTTTGCTTCCGAAAGAGGAACAATGCTGGAAACACTATAACAAAGATGATGAGTGGTTCATGAAAAAGGGAACGCGCATTGTCGAAGATCGAACGGCTCATGGATTACCGATTGAAAAGGAAGCCATGGACTATGGAAAAGATATTATTCAGTCCAATGTTGATTTCTTTACTTCTGGTCCGGTACTGGCCTGTGTCATTGAGGGCAATCAATCAGTAGGCATCGTGAAGAAGCTCGTAGGAGGTACAGAACCAACTACTTCTGATGTTGGTACCATTCGTGGTGACTTCACCGTTGATTCGTATGCACTTTCCAGTTTGGATAATCGCGCTGTCCGTAATTTGATTCATTGTTCTGATAGTCCGGAAGAAGCTTCACGAGAAATTCCTCTTTGGTTTGATGAGAGTGAATTGGTTTCCTATCGATTGGTCCAAGAACAAGTACTGTACGATGTAAACCTTGATGGTATTTTGGAATAATACTTTTTAATCGGTTTTCCAAAAATTAGCGTCAAAAAAGGCCTCATAGAGGCTTTTTTTGTACCCTTGACAGAGCGTGAAAAGTACCGTATAATGCCGGAGTACAAGAACGTGACCATTGTCCGCCGGGCTTGCACAAAGGGTGTAAAGGGGGTGCAGGAATGCATTCTACCTTTCGTTATTTGACAAGAAAAATTAGGAGCGTGTCATGAGTGACACTGATAGTTCAGCTGGTACGTCACCTCAGGGTGGCTCGAGTGTTCAAGATCAACGAGGCGTGCTGCGTCAGACCGACCAGCAGTCTCAAGCGGTCACCGGGGGGCCATCGCCTTCTCAAGTGAGTCTGCTTTTCAGTCGTATCCCAACAAGGGAAGATGCTTTGCCTGTCGGCGAGTTGAATCGCCGGCGGCGCTGATCAACTGCAACAAGGAGATCCAACATGCCGAACGATAACCCCGAGGGCAACCTCGAAAGCGGTGAACTACCGGAAGGTGGTTTGACTCCAGAGCAACTCGCAGCGAATCGAGAGCTGGTGTTGAATCGGTTCGAACGTCGCTTTGGACTCGGTGATGCTGGCATCGTCAACCCGACGCTGCAGCACTCGCCCGATCATCCGGAGCAGCACGGCTTCTAGGCTGGCATTGCCAGCCACAACACAGGGAGTAACCTCACAGAGGATACTCCCTTTTCATTTACCTAAAATTTTGTTACGCTCACTTATGTTTTGGCGGGCTGTAGTATACCGGTAGTACGCGTCCATGGGGTGGATGTAGACCGGGTTCAATTCCCGGCAGCCCGACAGAGAAATAGAAAAAACCTCCCATCTTGGGAGGTTTTTTCTATTGAGGATCTCTTTAAGCTGTTTCTTTCGCTAACGTGCGAAGAGTTTTGGCAGCGAGACGAAGTTTCACACCACCCAAACGTTTGGTTTGGATGTTGACCTTGAAGGTGCGGCGACTCGCAATGTTAGAGTGGCTACGCGAGTTACCGGTGCGGGTTCCACGGCCAGTCAGTTGGCAGGTGCGGCTCATAGAGGGATTCTTGAGATATTACTCTGAGTACGGTATCATAGCTTTATGTTTTTGGCAAGCCACTCTTCTGCTTTGGAAACAGAGGACCAGCAATTCATTTGAAATATACTATGGCACATGAAATGGTTCTTATAGGGTTTTATCTTCTGACCCTGATTTATTCAGTCATTATTCACGAGGTTTCTCATGGAGTCATGGCGCTGTGGTTGGGCGATTTAACAGCCAAGTATGCGGGACGACTCAACCTTAGTCCCATGAAGCATATTGATCCTTTTGGCTCAGTGATTCTTCCTGTTCTCCTTTTTGTAACTACGGGATTCGCTTTTGGCTGGGCTAAGCCAGTACCGTACAATCCCTATAATCTCCGTGATCAGAAATGGGGACCTACGTTGGTAGCGTTAGCTGGACCACTTTCCAATCTCCTGATTGCTTTTGCGGCTGCACTTTTTGCGCAACTGCTTCCTATGACGCTTCTTGCAAAGCAGGATATCCTCAGTCGCTTTATTGGGGTGATTGGTGGTCGAGGAGAGTTTGTCGAGCGGTTTGGATTGCTAGCTGATGCCTTATCTGGCTCGCTTCCGAGCATCTTCTATGGACTGCTTCTCCTGGTTATTTTCTGGAATGTGGTTTTAGCCTGCTTCAATCTTCTCCCTATTCCGCCCCTTGATGGCTCTAAACTTCTCTATACCCTCTTTTCCCTCAGTGAGCGGACCATCCTTATGATTGAGCAGTACAGTCTGGTACTCTTACTTCTCGTGATCTTCTTTTTTTCCGGTCCGATTGGTGTTTTTACCAACTTTGTCTTAGGTTTATTCCTCCGGTTTACTCTGTAAGGAGTGTTGGAAGCCATCGGGGTTGACACAACGCCAAACCTTAGGGTAGTATAGGCACTACGGAAAAGCACCGCTTTTTTTGTTTTCTATTCAATCTCTTTAGAGCATCAATCAATAATTTTTTGTCCTGTGGCAACCATTAACCAACTTATCAAGCGTCCTCGTACTTCTTCGGCCAAGAAGTCCAAATCTCCGGCCATGACGTACTCCATCAACACGGTCAAGAACCGTAATACTTTTCATGACAGCCCATTCAAGCGGGGTGTCTGTATTAAGGTTTCTACGACCACGCCAAAGAAGCCAAACTCGGCTCTTCGCAAGATTGCTCGTGTGCGTTTGACTAATGGTATGGAAGTGACCGCCTACATTCCTGGCGAAGGTCATAACCTGCAGGAACACTCCATTGTGATGATTCGTGGTGGTCGCGTAAAAGATCTTCCTGGTGTGCGCTATCATATCGTTCGTGGTATTTTTGATGCGGCTGGTGTGCAGCGCAAGCAAAGCCGCAGCAAGTATGGTGCCAAGAAGGACAAGAAGAAGGACTAATCTCATCTCACTATCGTAAGAACGTATGCCACGAAGAAAGCGACAATTTGCCCGTGAATGGAAACCGGATACCATGTATGCTAACCCCTTGGTTGGTCATTTTGTCGGTATGATCATGTGGAATGGCAAGAAGAGCGTGGCTGAAAAGATCATCTACGATGCTTTTGATATTATCCATGAGCGCACCAAGAAGGGTGGTCTCAATACTTTTGAACAGGCTATTAAGAACGTTTCCCCGCTGCTTCAGCTCAAGAGCCGTCGTGTGGGTGGCGCGAACTACCAGGTTCCTGTACCTGTTTCTGGTGAACGTCGCCAGGTGTTGGCTATGCGCTGGATCCGTGATGCCTGCCGTAACCGTAAAGGGAAGAGTATGGCTGCTAAGCTAGCCGATGAACTTCTTGATGCCTGCAATAAGACTGGCTCTGCTATGAAGAAGCGTGATGAAACGCACCGCATGGCTGAAGCAAACAAGGCTTTTGCTCACTTCGCCTAAATTTTCTGTTATACCTCCTTCCATGAGTGAAAGAAGAAAGAAGAGTTCCTTTTCTTTCTTCTTTCCTTGTTAGAAGGGTTTCTCTCATTAACTTACATAAAAGTGTTCTATGGCCCGCAAGACTCCTATTGAGCAGTATCGTAATATCGGAATTATCGCCCACATCGACGCTGGTAAGACTACGACGACGGAGCGTATTTTGTTTTACACTGGTATCACTCACAAGATTGGTGAGGTGCACGAAGGAGCAGCGACCATGGACTGGATGGAACAGGAACGAGAACGCGGTATTACCATTACTTCGGCTGCGACCACTTGTTACTGGAAGAATCATCACATTAATATCATTGATACTCCTGGACACGTGGACTTTACGGTAGAAGTAGAACGTTCTCTCCGAGTACTTGATGGCGGTGTTGTTGTTTTTGATGGAAAAGAAGGTGTTGAACCACAGTCTGAAACGGTATGGCGTCAGGCAGAAAAGTACAGCGTACCTCGTATGTGTTTTATCAACAAAATTGATAAAGAAGGAGCGGTTTTTGAAGACGCTATTGCCTCCATCTGGAATCGTTTGACCCCGCATGCGGTCGCTATTCAGTACCCAATGGGACTCCGTGGTGATTTCTATGGCTTGATCGATCTCATGACCATGAAGGCTTATACCTTTGATGGGGAAATGGGTGAGAAGGTGATTGAAGGAGAAATTCCAGCTGAATATGCTGACAAGGCCAAAGAGTGGCGTGAAAAAATGGTAGAGAAAATCGCTGAAACTGATGATGCCCTGACAGAGAAGTTCTTGGGGGGAGAAGAAATTTCTGTTCCAGAATTGAAAGCAGCGCTCCGCAAGGCCACGATTGCCGTAAAGCTTCATCCGGTGATGACCGGTACCGCGCTCCGTAACAAGGGTGTGCAGTTGGTGCTTGATGCGGTGGTTGACTACCTTCCATCTCCTATTGATATTCCTCCAGTAAAGGGTATTGATCTTAAGACGGACAAAGAAGTGGTGCGTGAGACTCGTGATGATGAGAAATTCTCCGCTCTTGCCTTTAAGATTGCTACTGATCCCTTTGTAGGACAGCTCACCTTCTTCCGAGTGTACTCTGGAACAGTAAAGGCTGGTTCGTACGTGCTCAATTCTACTAAGAATGAAAAGGAACGTATCGGTCGTATTGTCCGTATGCATGCCAATCATCGTGAAGAAATCGAAGAATTAACCGCGGGAGATATCGGCGCCTTAGTAGGTATGAAGGTGACTACTACCGGGAATACTCTTTGTGATCCAGAAGCACCAGTTATCCTGGAGTCTATTACCTTTCCAGAACCAGTAATCGATATTGCTGTTGAACCAAAAACCAAGGCTGACCAGGAAAAAATGGGTGTGGCTTTAAAGAAACTCCTCGAAGAAGATCCAACCTTCCGCGTACACACTGATGAAGAAACCGGTCAGACGATTATGTCCGGTATGGGAGAACTGCACCTGGATATCTTGGTAGATCGCATGAAGCGTGAATTCAAGGTTGAAGTGAATGTCGGTCGTCCACAGGTAGCCTATCGTGAAACCATCCGTACCATGGCTGAGGCTGAAGGAAAGTATATTCGTCAGTCGGGAGGTCGTGGACAATACGGTCATTGTTGGATTCGTCTCGAGCCAAACGAAGTGGGTAAGGGGTACGAGTTTATTGATGAAATCAAGGGTGGTGTTATTCCTCA
>CAYYET010000005.1:16564-19325 GCA_964471075.1 uncultured Bdellovibrionales bacterium | reverse complement strand
ATAAGCCTCGCCTCATCCTTGATTTCTATGCTTATACTAGACATTAGTTTATCTTTTGCATGGTAACTTTGAAGTAATCGGCAGCAAAACCATCATTCCTATTCTCTACGCCACCTGAAATGACCTTGTAAATGTTCCCATCACGATCCTGAATCTTATCTCCTACCACAATATCACGGTCTACATCGAGGAAACAGACAAACATCTTCCCGTATGACCCACCTGCCATAGCTGTTTTTGCCTCTGAAAGTGGCTGTATTGTGGCTTGTAGGGTGGTTGTAAGGGTTGAGTAGCTCTGCTTATTTCCAGCTATCTGTGAGAGCCTATAGACGGCCACAGTGCGATCCAGTAGAAACATAGGTATCAAAGATTTGGTTTCTTGTACTTATCGAGCACTTTTTTCATGGTTGGATCTTCCTCTGAGGACTTGGCGAAGGTAACAGCATGGTCACCAAGGCGTTCCGATGAGAGTCCTTGGGCAATATTGTCACGGAAAAGCATCTCAACCATCTTCATACAGGCAAATTGGAGATCGTATGGGATAGTATCGTACCCTGCCGAATAGGTGGCACGATAGTTTCTGACCCCAGTTGCAAAGCGTGAATATCCAATGAGCTTCCCTTCGGTATCTACTCTCCAATAATCGGCAGAGTCTACGGTTTCCCATGAAGATGAGTTATCCACAGCACCATTTTTCTCGAGAGAAACGAAGGCAGTGATTGGGTATTGATCTAGGAGTATCTCCTTTTCCCCATTACCACTGAATACCTGGTTGGTATACGTCGTGTTCTTGAATCGTCTTCCGCAGTGACTCTCAATGAAATCAGTAGCCATGTTGATAAATAGCTTGATCTGTTCATCCTTATTCGTGTTTGTATACCCGAGGTATGATCGGGTATCGGTAACATTACAGAGTGCGTAGCTTACGAGATCCATTATTTTGTCCTTAATTTTACCCTATCCTTAGCCATCATCTTATTTTTCTTTGGCTTCTCTACTTCCTTAGATACGACGATAGCCTCACCACGTTCTACCATACCGTGAGCAAGGCCATTCTCTACCTCTTTTATCTCTCCTGTTTTGGTCATCTTCAGTGTTTTCATATCGTTTTGGGGATTAGCTCCCCCATGAGAAGATCATGGAGGAAAAATCCCAGAAACGGACTAGGGGATGTTGGTGAGCTTCTTGAAGTACTGAGGGAACACAACGATACCACCGACACGCTTGACAACTCGGATAGCCGTTTTGTCTTGAGTGAAAGTAGTTTCAGTGTCATCAGTAACTTTGACAGTGATGCCCTTTCGGTCACCAATGGCATAGCCTTCTTTGAAGTTTCCGAACATGATTTGACCCTCTGGACACTCATCGTGTTCCACGAATTCATACCCGTTAATGGTTGGGGGTGTTCCAGCTTGGACGTTTCCATCCTGCCAGAGATACCGACCGTTAGAATCCGTGAGTTTCTTGAGCTCACGGACGTTCACGCCGTTACCAAGATACTTGGCACCTTTGCGGAACTTCTTCGGGAGTGAGTACTCAAGATTGATGAGATGATCAATTTTCAGGTTTGACCCTGCAACTGACGTAGTACCGATCGAGGAGTTGGTGAAGAGACCTTCTGGCTGAGTCGTACCATTACCACCCAAGAACGCTGCTTCTTCCTTCTCAAGGATACGCTGGGCGAATCGCTTGATCAGTACAGACACGAGGTCGTACACGGAGTCTTCGATCAATTCATCGGTGAGATAAATAATCGCAGCGAGCTTAAAGGCAGTGAGTACCTTCTGAGAGAATTCCGCAGTGGTGGTCGTCTTGGTGGCTCCTTCAGCCGTCCAATAAGTATCCGGACCATTGAGGATTTCATCTAAGGTCTTAGTCTTACGGTTCATCGTAATGACAGAAACCATCGGACGAATCGTGGCCTGTTGGTAAATTTCTTCACGCAACTGACCTTCGAATTCGGTTGGTACAGTGTACAATCCGTCAGCATTTACGCCTTCAGAGAGTGCTTTTACCGCTACTGCATCTCGGTTCACGAGTGCAATACAGAATGCCTTGACTTTCTCTTCTGCCGTGAGTTCATTCACAGCCTTCTGAGTGTCTTCAGCTACGAACACCTTTAAGACGTTCGCCTCTTGGCTCTTCGAGACCAATTCCTTGACCTCTGTGAGTTCAGACTTGATATCATCAAGACCGAGTTCAGCACGGATCGCTTGAGCCATTTTCACAGCTTGCTCACCGAGAGCCTTCTCTTCTGCTTCGAGTTCTTCTTTCGTTTTACTCATAGTTATTTAGCACCCCCTTTCTTGGTAGCTTTGGCTACTCTTAAAAGCTCTTGCATAGCACCCGTTGCCTGTTGCAGCAAACGGATCTCTTTTGCAGTCATCTTTTCCTCGACCTGCTCACCCTCTTCTCTGGTTTCTTCGACGTTGCCGTCCCCAGTGGTGGATTCTTTTCCGGTAATCACCGATAAGAATTGTTTGAATTTGGCCTCTCGTTTGGCCATCATGTCATCATCTTCATCCTCGTCATCGTCTTCATCGATCAATGCTTTGAGATCTCCTTTGCCTACTACGGCATCAGTTCCGAGCTTCGTTATAATCTTAGCCATTTCTTTCATCAGTGGTGAAAACTCAGAGGCTGGTACAGATTCGTTCCAATAGACGGAGAAGAAGGCATCGATAACCTTATAGAGCTCACGGCAGTTGTCCTCTTTTACCTGCCATTCAGCAGGGGAATCAAGACGATCTTGAATAGCACC
>CAYYET010000005.1:5574-16464 GCA_964471075.1 uncultured Bdellovibrionales bacterium | reverse complement strand
TGTCCTCTTTTACCTGCCATTCAGCAGGGGAATCAAGACGATCTTGAATAGCACCCTTTTCCTCTACGGTTGCTGCAACAGCATTGGTCTCTTCTGCCTCTTTCTGCTCAATGGCTTCCACTTCTGATTTCAGCTTCTCATCGAGAAGCCACTCCTTACAAAGGCGTACCGCTAGATCGTTATCAACAAAGCTTTTGGCATAAACAACAGCCTTCGGGTTAGCTGGTACAGCCACGAGAGAGATCTCGAGAAGTTCAGCCTTACGGGTGATGTTCTGGTTTTGTGGATCAAATTCCCGTGGGATATACCCAACTGAGAAGGTATTGAGGATTCCTTCCTGAACGAGTTGATAAGCTTGTTTTGCCTCTTCTGTAGCCTGTGAGAATACCATCTTGAACATGAGCTTTCCTTGTTCTACACCAATGTCAATGGCCTTTCCAATAGGGAAATTGTGATAGTTGTGATGGGCAAGAATAACAGGGTTTGCTAGGAAATTTTTGAGATCCCAACCGTTCTGGTCGATGATGTCATTATCACGATCTGGATCGGCAGTTGAAGCGATACCAATTACTTCACCATCCCTTCTCTCCAACAGTCCTTTGAGCTTTTGCAACATAGCTTTTTATTTATGGAAAATATAAAACCCTCGTACAGACTCTCGTAGTTCTGCATGAGGGCTTTCTTAATCCCTAGCAAAGTTGATTGAATTTTTTATAGTATACCACTACCTACCTATTCTCTGCAACTGAGTGAAGTATTCTCGAGATGGCCTTGTACTGAATATAAAACGAGTTTCGCTTCTTACATTTCGGGCAGTCCTTTACAATGGTTTCTCCATGGTGGAGATCCTCTTGGATTCTCTCTATAGCGTATGAGCAACTTTTACAAAATAGAGTAAACATCAGATTGTGTTTAGGTATGCACCTTTAGCCTTCTTCTGAGCATCTTTCAATATCTTCCCAGCCGTATTACTTGTATTATAACTCGAAAGATCGGTCGTCCATGGGTCACCAGCACTTCCGGCACCATTGAGCTTCTGTCCCATTGTTCCAGATTCGTTGTAGTCGGCAGCCAGAGCAGACCAAACGCCAGCGACCAGTTCATTTACGGTTGCTGTACCGCTATTCACGAAGATATTAGCTACCATATCGGCGTTACCCTTGAGATTCCCAGTTATGGCACCGGCACCCGTAAGAGAAGCTGCTAGTGGAACGAGTAGCTTCAATGCCCCAGCCATATCTCCTGAACCGGCCAGATTCGCTGCAAGTCCCAGTGTCAGGCTCAGACTTCCCGAAATACTTCCGCTTCCAGCAAGGTCAGCCAAGAGTGATGTGATGAGTGACATGGAACTTGTCACTTCCCCAGCTCCAGCGAGATCGGCTTCCATTACTTTTCCAAGCGTCAGAGAACCGCTAAACCCACCAGTCCCTACGATGTGTGTCGTAGAAGAAAGCTCTCCTCCTTTTGGAGCAAGAAGCCAGGAATAAGGAGGCTGGGTTCCTGTTGGGATACTCGCCCTATTGAGCGTTGAAGCTGAAGTTGTGTCTGGAAAATAAATGGCTTTCCAGGCTGATGGGCGAAAGTTAATTTTCACACTGAAATGACCGAGGCTTCGGTAGGGATTGAAAGATAGTTGGTCAATGTTCCCGAGAATCATCTTAGTTCCAGACAAAGTTTAGTGTCCCTGAAAAGGCCGATGAGGCAGGAGTAGCAACACCAGAACCCCAAATCCAGTAGAGAGCAGCACCGTCATAGATACGAGGGAGGGAAGGCATCTCGGTCAGCAGGTTTACCATTGTCGTCTGGCCGAGGATCGAGAGCGGCACTTCGGCGATTTCCTTAATGAGAGCCACCGTATATTCACCAGAAACATACGAGACAGAGTTTCTGATATAGTTGATTTCCGCAATCCCAGCATCACCAGCTTGGAGAGGAACGGTGTAGTTATACTTTCCTGTTCCAGTGGCTCCGGTGTAAATGATGTGGCTGTTAGAAGCAGCAGTCTTTCCAATAGGGAGCACAGCAGGCGTTACCCGAGAAGCGACCTGAGCTGAGTTGGTGTACCCAAGATCAAGGTTTGGGGTAGCTGCCCCAAGAGCGGTCGCATTATTGTTGAACCAAATCGCCTGGACACCGGCTCCGTTCGTATACCTAGGAAGGAGGCGAGACATGGTATGTGTCCCAGTTCCAGCGTCGGTGATGTCAATAGCGGTTCCTGCAATGGCATTCGCGTATGAAGAAGCGAGTTTGAACGTAGAATCGGTTACTTTAATGACGTAATAGTCAGTCGCAAGAGCAAGACCGGCAGGGAGAGTTGTCGTCGTTGTCAGTCGTACCCGAGTACCAGTCAATATGTTTGACGGGATGTTGGCCGTTGAAGTCATTGTGATGATGTCCGTCCCAGCATCAGCCGTAAACGTATCACCGTACCCAAGAGTGTTCGTAGTTGCGTCTGCTGCCATGGATGTAATGGGCGTTTTACGATAGAAACCTATCACATCAACAAGCTTGAGGATACCAGGAACAACGGTAGCAGCAGCACTCTGAGCAGCAAGAGACTGCAAATACTTGTAGTAGGTAGGCTGGACATTTCCACCATGCTGGATAGTTCCGGCGTTGGTGGTGTTGTCCAATACCCCCTGGAACAAAAGGGAAGCACCGGTGTTAAAGATAGCGTCAGCAGCAGGGTTACCAGCTCCACGAAAAAGGGTATGGAACTCGTTAGCAACGGCAGCAGCAGTTGGGTTGAAGTTTTTTCCCCATGTTGCCTTGAACGTCTGACCGTTGGCGTTCGCTTGAATTACTTGGTCAAAGCTTGCAAATCCTGGCATATTCTTATATTTAGTTCCAAATTACTTTTAATGTCCCCATAAATGTAGACCCGACAAGTGTTCCGTTCGGTAGACAAATGTACCCGAGAAACGCATCGTCGTAGATACGAGGGAGTTGATTATGATGAATGAGGTGGTCTATTTCTACTGGGGCATTAGTAGTTCTTAAATGTGTTTCGGCTAATGGTTTGACGAGAATGAGAGTAAAGAATCCCGTGTCTATTCCGTTCATCTTGACACTTTCAATGCTTCGTACCCCACTATCTCCTGCTTGAAGAGTGATGAATGGCCCTCCTGTTCCGAGATTAGTAGGTGTCAGGCACGAAGTGGTGACAGTTCCAAGGATAGATGAAGTGTTCTGTTGCATGGGTGGCGTTACTCTCCCTGATACTCCATCACTGTTGGTATAGGTGATGGTGAAGGTCTGACCGCCGGTTCTCGCACCTGTTGTGATGGCCATTATCTGCACTCCTTTTCCATCCGTATACCGAGGGAGTGTCATGGTATTGTCCATTTCCTGCAAGGCCGTTTCCGAGTCGTCAACGGTCGGGTAGTAGAGGAGGTAGTCGCAGAGCTGCATGGCCATCGGGAGGGGGGTCGCCACGTTTCCAGTCACAATAGTCTTCCGTAGGTATTTCTGAGCCGGTGCAACATTTTGCCCGTGGTAAATCCCTTTATCCGTTGATTGCTTGATCTGCGTCGCAGTCAAAGGAGCAGCGTCAAACCACTGTTTTGCTGGTGGCATACCAGAAGTATTCGCTAGGTCAAACCAGATACCGGCAGTCGTTACCTGAGAAGGGGTTTTCCTCCACTGGTAATTTCTCACCTGTCCAGCGAGTTCAGCGTCTACTATATCTTTTATGCCGTTGAAACCCATTACAGTTCTTTAGCAGTTAAGGTAAAGGAGAATTTCCTGCCAGAAGACGAGTCTTCAATCACTACTTCACGAGCGTATATCTCACTTTTTTTCTCTTGAAAGAACTCTACACCGAGCACCATTGACATCATCTGCTTGACGAACGCTGCTGACATATCTGTCAGGTTATTATTCCCAACGGATTCATTCATCTTCCCCTCTCCATACGCATGGCCTTCTATCCGAGTGACAACTTTCCCATCCTCGCAATCACAGTTCAGCTTGGCTGGATTAACATGGTCTACGGTCGCTTCTGCATGACAAAGATTGCATTCGTACATACTAGTCTTCAGTTACGGTTAACCCTCCAATAGCGAAGAGTGGTGTGATACCAGCCGAGATACTCCGTGAAGCAGTCAGTGCTCCAGAGTAGAGAATCTTTGAAGCACCTGAAGAAGCGGTGGTCAGAGATACATAAGTGACTGTATCCGAACCAGCCGAACACTCCCCGAAGGCGATCTGAGCAGCGTTAGAGACTGAGCTACCAGAGACCGTCCATCCAGCTCCAGAACGAGCGACGGCAACTCGGGCGTAACCGGTGTAGGAGGCTTCATTCGTCGTAGCGTTTCCGCCTTCACCAGGGTCGCCGGTGTGAAGAGCCACATAAAAAGAACCGGCTGTAGCACTATTTTGAAGACCGGCAGCATCTCCAATATCAGCAATATCCGTGTTGTTGAAGAGCAGCAACAGTATTTCGTTCTCAAACGTATTTCCTTTTGACATAATTATTCTATGGTTACTTGGTTATCTTTTATGACTATCTTTTTCCCCTTTGCTTCGACTCCGAGCTGGGAGAGCTTCTCTTTAAGAAGCCTAATGGCTGCATCGAGCTTCTTGTTTGGTTCTACGACTTGTTTTTCTTTATTCATAGACTTAGTTATAGGTTAGTGTTGCTCTATCATCCCATACTTGGTCGAACTCTCCAGTACCAGCATAGAGAATGGTTGAGTCAGGATCAGAGGTATCGTCTACACGTTTTACCCTCCATGAGGCTGCAGACGTAGCCGTCCCAACAGTAGCTTCTCCGATGTAGGTGTATGGTAGTGACTCGTCAATCTTCTTAATTCGTACACCACCACCAAGTGCTGAGATTATCTCATCCTGCTTCGCTTCAGTTGCCGGACTGATATCAACACCAGATGCGTTCTTGACATTTACACTACCAAATGTTGAGAATGCCCCCCCTCCCTTCGCAGTATAAGGCTTTCCATCTTGGTCTACAAGCTTTACTGCCAAAGCCTCGCTCCCTTTTTTATACTTATCGAGATCTACCTTAAACACTGCCTTCTCAATTCTTTCCGACAATGTTTTAATGGACTTCTCTATTCCTTTCAGGGTGAACCACTTTGGCTGTTTCAAGGATACATCACCATCGATTTTCACCGTGTCCTTCTGTTCTGGGAAGTTAGATACCGTTACCTCCTTGATCGGATTTGGAAAATTCTTCACTACTACCTCATTGCTTTGACTTTCCTTCAATCCTCTGAGCTCACCGATCATTTCTGAAAACATCTTCTCAAGGGAAGCCAAGATACCAAGCTTTTCCTTAATATCCTTAATGTCCTTTCTTTCCTGAATTTGTCGCTTCAGTTCATCAAGGCTCATATAGAATCTTTCAATTCTTCAACTTCTTTTATCTTCTCCTCCAGCTCCTTTTGTAAGAGCTCGTACTTCTTCAGCTCTCGCTTGGTCTTTTTCTCAGATTCCTGATTCTGGTTCTCCAAAGTGACCTTCATTGCCTCAATCTCTTTCTCTTTTTCCTCTATGGCAACTCTGTGCTTCTCAATCTCTTTTTCCCTATCTTCCAACTCACTGGCCACCTTTTTGGTTTCCGCTATGTTTCTGATAGAGTCTATGTTCTTCTTGTTCTTCTTCTTGAAAGAAAGAATACTCTTCTCATCGCTAAAGATGGGAATCAGGTCACACCGGCACGATGGATGGAGAGGTGGAGATGATACATCATCGAACCCAAAAGAAAGGGTTCCCCCTTCCGACCCAGCCATTTCATCACCCTTCTCCCAGTATTTTTCTGAGACACCAACCGTCTGTCCATCCATATCGGCACAGAATTGGCAGACCCTCTCATCAATGGCAGTTATCCACTTTTTACTCACAGCACCAACTTCTTCGTATACGGTCTCTTGGGCAAATCCAGCAGCTCTTGATACCTCTGTTCGAGCAATAAGCTCAGCTCGAGAAGGATCGCCGAAGTATTCACCGAGCATTCCACGAAGCTGTGCGATATCACCACCATCCTCATTCCACTTCTTGATAATATCGGTAACGTCGTTTCTGGTAGTTTCTGAGGTTGACTTACCAAGCCGGAGAACCTCTTCCTTGAGGAACCGTCTCACTATCTTATCCTGGTCATCGAGTCTCTGGTCTGGGATTCCTACGAATGCGTAGGCCAGAGCTGATTCCTTGAGGATCGTATCCTGAATGAAGGGGACTGATATCTCAGCCATGATCTTTGCTTCCTCTTCATCATCGAGATTATACTTGGCAGCCTTCTTCCGGTAACTCTTGAGTGATCCTTCGATCTTCTCCTGTACCTGCTTAAAGTATGCCTGGATAACCAGCACATAGTCACTCTCGATCTTCTCGGTAAATGAGATTTTCTTCTCGTGGTAGCTCTCAAGCTCTTCCTTTGAATACTCCTTGATGATAGCTGTCTTAGCGTTTGATTTCATCTTGAGAAAATCCTTCATCACAGCCACAAAGGGATCAGACTTCATCTTATCCTTCTCAGATTTCTCCTTTTCGATATTGCTCCCCTTGAATCGATTGATGACTCTTGGATTCCAGTGCTTACGCATTTTTGTACCATCCTGTGGAGTACCATTGGCTGGCTCAGGCTTGCTATTCGGATCGTTAACAGATGGGTCGGTCTTAGCCAGCTCTTCCAGTGGTGGAAGTTCCATACGAGCACGGATCTCATTCTTGCTGAGGATACCTGCATTGACATATATCTGGTCAACCTGTGCCTGGATAAGCTCATCCTCTTTGACCGGATTATCAAACTCTACCCAGTAGTTCTGTCCGTCTGAGAACTTAGTAACCAAGAACATATTAAGCTGTGATTGAATAAGTTTCAGCTTTGGACGAATACAACGCTTGGCGAATACACGATCACTGGTATCACCATTGGCACGGTTCACGTCCTCTACAATTCCGAGGATAGACTTTGGAACCTTGAAAGCAGCAAGAACCTTATCACGGACAGTATCGTTCAGCTCCTTGATCTGAAGCTCAGAAAGCTTCATGCCAATATATTTCCACTTGAGACCACCCTCGAGAATAAGGTTCTTATGTGCTTTCTTTACCCCTCGGTGTTTTGTTTTAAGCAAAGTAGCCAGTCGGTTGTAGGCTGTCTCTGAAAGTTCCTTCTCTGTTTCAAGAACTGATCCAGGGCTGGCATCGTTGAAGAAGAACATCCGGAGATACTCTTCGATGTAATTGTCGATATCAAGCGTCTGTGCAATATACTTCATGAGCCCAGTACCACGGAAAGGGCTATGAACCGATGGAATTTTCAAGAACAGGACGAGATCCTTGTCGATATCTTTTATTTGTCCATTGCTCTGTTGGTACTGATATCCCGAAACAATCTGATCTTTGTCAAACTTAATCTTGAGCTTATTCGGATTGATCAGAACCATTTGGCTTGGGTTCTTGGAATTGTTCAAGAGGAGTGGTGCTTCCCCTTCAGCCAGGAGATATACAGTCGTCAACCAAAGCATCTCCTCTTTGGTTTGTACTGAGTTCGGGTAGTTTAGAACATTCAATATCTGGTTATTGGCATGTTCCACCCAGTCGTCGCCCTTTGTTCTTTTAAACGTGGAAAGTTCAATCGAAGATATTTCATCAGCGATAGCACTGATAGCAATAAAAGCCCATGATCGAAGTCCTTCTTCGAGGTATTTCCCTGATTTAGCTGGTGGTGGAATCTCGGCATAGACAGGCTGAATGAGCTCACCCAGTTCCTGGGTGGCTTTCGTTTTCACTGAAGTAGCTTTTTGTTTTTCCGACCTCTCCGATAGTACCTCTTTTTCTATCTCAGTTATCATAGATTTTTATTCGGAGCAATGAAGAAGAATAATTGCTGATAGTATAACACAACTTTTAGATTTCACGAAACCCTGGCTCATATACCCGTGGTTTCAAATCACCATATACACGCATCATGATCGAGTCAGCAAAGTCAGGAGATCTTCCGAGTGCCTCCTTTATATCTTCCTTGCTTATGACTCTGAACGACTTATCGGTATCAACATCAACCTGCTTGATCATTTCAAGTTCCTCAATGATCATCGCCTTGAGATCTGGGTCGTTCGGATCATCTATTCCTATCTCACCATCCGCTACCCTTACCGAGAGGAGATCATAGCACTGGCTCTTGAGGTTGGCATAGTTCACTTTCTTGGTAGGATCGTCCTCAGCCTCTTTCGGCTGTACTGCCTTTGACCCGTTAATGAACCCTGTACATTGGGTATTATCTACCACACCACCACCCACACCGTCCTCATCGACGATAATGTGGCTTCTCCTGACACCTTTCTTATCAGCATAGGATATAAGCCAGTCCGAGGCTCTTTTACTGTCCTGACGCAATTCTGGTGGCAAAACAACGATTTCCTTGACCTGCCAGCCTTCCCAGTAGAATATAGGGAACTTGTCGATACCCTTTCGAGAAACGTCAGCCGTGATCCACTTCTCAGCCTTCTCCCCATCCTTTGGTTTCCACTTTGTGGTAAAGATATCCTCAATCGCATCGTACTCGAAGAGGGTTCCAGGGTCATCATCATACTCCCAGTTACCAAAGAGAAGACGCTGCTTGATAGCCATGATCTTCAAACTCTTCAAGTTATCCACATAGCTCTTGGAGATGAACTGGTTATCCTTAGCCAGTGCCTGGATAAACTTCCTGTGCGATGGGAGTGTTCCCTTCTTGCTTGGTTTATAAAACTCAGTATACGGCCACCCCTTAGATGGGTTACAGGTCATGAGCAGCTTTGGGGTGAGATTATATATATCCAGTTTGTAACGGATACGGCTTCTCACGGTCTCAATAGCCTTATACTTACACTGGTTTGCTTCATCGATGAATGCCCAGGATATTTCCAATGATCCGAGAGAGTCGAAGTTTGGGTCTGACGGATAAGCAAAGAGGTCTTTGAGTAGGATAGTACTCCCGTTGGGGAAATAGATGATCCCCTCTATCGAGTTGTATCGGTAATCTATATCCTGCCTAAGACCCCATTCCCTACAAACATCAAAAAAAGTCGCAAGGGTTGTCTCCTTGAGGCTTTTTAGCTTTGCTCGTCCTATGAGACCACGCAGTCCAGGGTATTGCAGGGATAGGTAAATACCCCAGGAGCATCCAAGCCTGGTCTTCCCACCACCAGCACCACCACCAAATAGCAGTTCCGATGTGACTTTATCGGTCAGGTACTGCCACGCTAGCGTCTGCTTGTCCGTTTGCGTCCATGTTGCCTCCATCGATTTTGTTTGCCTGAATTATGTTCAAAGTGAAACCTTTCATGTTTCCTGTGTGCTCAAACTTCTCAGCTATCTCGAGCACATACTTCAGGTAAAGCTCGATAGCTTTTGTCTCTCCTTCTTTTGCATTCTGTAATAATCTGTCGAAAACTTCAGGAGCACTCTCTCTGGCTCTACTCACCATTCTTTCAAGAAGTTTCTTCTGAAACTCTGGCTTTCCTACCATCGTGTAGTATTCATCTCGCCTGATCTCCAACTTATCGCATAATTCGACAACAGTTTTAGGAAAACGCAAGTCCTTCGGTATGGACAGCCATCCCAATACCTCCTCCTCCCATGATTTCGGAGCACCCTGGAAGTTAGTCGTCTGTTGGTTTGGTGCTATTTCTATATCGCTCATAATTTTTGTTTAATGCTTGGTGATAAAGATATTTGAGGTGTCGGTTTTCATGGACGAGTGCTTTATTGAGTCCTTCCAGAACGATGATCCTTTCTTCCTTACTGTGAACGTGAGCAGTCTCTCCGTGCTCAACGATTGAGATGATTCTGTGCTTGAGACCTGGTTTTCTGAGATAGGGGATAATCTTATCGAGATCGCTATCCTTGAGCTCGAACCATTCCCCAGCGATTCTCTTGGTGGCAAAGAACTCATGGAGTCGCTTCTCAGCTACAGTATACCCCGTTAGCTCTATGAGCTTGAGTACCCTGCAGAATGGGTTCATCTCCTGAAGCTGCTTGAGCCGTTGCTTAATGTTCCAGGTCTGGCCTATCTTGTAAATCTTACCGAAGGATATGACGTAAACGAACCCTGTCTGCTCCATCACATCGACTATACTGGTATCCCTCTTTTTTTTCTTCTTGATAGCCATACTGGTGATCCTCCCCTACTGTGTAGGTATGTATAGGTCTTTTCAAATTATGGCTTACTCAAGCCTCTGTAGCCCTCCCCTACCGTGTTTTTTTCCAGTAGGGGAGGGGTGGGGGAGTGCCTTTTTCCGTGACACCCACTCAGTAGGGGAGTACCCTAATCGTGCTTGTGAACCTTCTTATACTCGTGATTATAGTTCAAACAAGTCGTCAAAATCAATATTTTGGAATCTGGTTGCTCCTTTACGAAGGTAAACACCCCACCCATAAATACCTTGAAAGTAGTCCACTCATAGTGCTGGAACATCTCCCTTCTGGTCATGAACCACCGTGACGGCTCTGTCCCATACTCCCATGCTTTTTGAACGAGCTTCTCTACCTTCTCGGGACGGCACTTTACCCTCTCCACTATCCTGTCACGAGCGTGGTTGGTAATCACGATTTTCATACCCGACCATCCATTCCTAAAGATGATGTATGGCAATAGCACTGGCCATCAGTACAGGCTCCCTCACGTCCTGGCCGACACTTTTCACAGCAAGTTCCGTACCGAATATCATCCCAGTCAACACTCTTGATAAGGAACATAGCAGCACAGGTATACATAAAAGCTAGCTGATAAACTGATATGTCTTCCTTTGTGATCCGATCGGTGTAAACACCTAACGCCATGAGGATAGTAAGTACCCCCAAAAATAGAGGATAGGGTCGCACCACTGAGGAAGATGATGTATGGCAATAGCACTGGCCATCAGTACAGGCTCCCTCACGTCCTGG
>CAYYET010000005.1:0-5474 GCA_964471075.1 uncultured Bdellovibrionales bacterium | reverse complement strand
ATCCGATCGGTGTAAACACCTAACGCCATGAGGATAGTAAGTACCCCCAAAAATATTTGATTCTTCCCAGCGTAACGCACTTTCATAGCTATTTTGTTATTGATTTAATTACTTCACGCATTTCATCGACACTCTTTGATACATCACCGTAATCGACCATCCATTGGTGACCCCCCTCTGCTTCCTTGTTCCGTTCTTCGGCATCCATGAATCGCTCGAGATCAGATACCGTCTTTGCTACTGGCATACCGAGAGCCCATGCCTGGTGCGTCTTATTCTGGCTCTTGTACTTAGCTCTTCCTGATAGTTTCTCTGGGAGCAAGCAAATATCGGCACTCTGGATCTCATCCTGCCAGGTGAGAGCATCCCATTTCACATTCTCTACCTTACACTCAGAGGTTATATAGGTTCCATCACTCACTACCTTGAGGGTGAGTCCCATCTTTTTTAGGGTCATGAGTGTACCATCAAGCACATCCGAATTATGGCTATAGCCGAACCATACGACCTTTTTTGCATCACCTTCATGATGCTTCGGTGGGTTCATATCAGCCATCTTTACCCTATCTTGGATAACAAATATAGGCTTATCAGTGAACTTTGATATAGCTTCCTTGAGAGTTTGTGTTGGAACAGTTACAGCGTCCATCTCCTTGAGGAAGCTGACCAGCTCAAACCCATCCAACCAATCAGGGTC
This sequence comes from uncultured Bdellovibrionales bacterium, assembly GCA_964471075.1. Lineage (GTDB taxonomy): Bacteria > Patescibacteriota > Minisyncoccia > Moranbacterales > UBA1568 > UBA1568. The sequence goes on along the minus strand of CAYYET010000005.1, from coordinate 4,777 downwards.
ACAGATATCGAGTATTTTCTTCCCCTGAAAGGCTCGAGCCATCTCCTTCCAATAGACCTTCTGGAAGATGATAGTATCGTAGATCTTTCCCTGAACAAAAGCCTCCGCTTCTGGCATTGACTCTATGAGCCAACGTCCTCTGATCCGGCTCGATCCGATGTTCTTTCTCTGAAGGTAGCTCTCAAAGAGCACGAATCCTACTGTTTTTTTATCTGACATAGATCGAATTATTCTTAAGGATTACCGTCCTTACACCATCAGGGGTCTCTTCCTGAACAGTGATCGAGTCTTCCCCGAGTGAATCATTTGGTATAAATCTCACCTTATTCTTTGTTTTATAATTCACTACAACGTCTTCACCTACCTTTTTCATCTCTGTCTCAATAGCACATCCAGCGTGTATAGCCACAAGAAACTTTATATTTTCGCTTAGATTCATAGGATTTTTAGGTCAGTGAGTAAGTTGATCCAGTCCTGTCGATACCTCTCTCTTGAGAAGATATTCATGGCGGTCTCCCGTCCACGCTTCCCTACCTCAACTGCAATATCATAATTCTCTATGAGACGTGCAATGAGCTCGGAAGCATAGTAAGGGTTATTGCTTGGAACGATAAATCCATTCACTCCATCCTGAATGAAGCTATCAGCATCATGTTCTGGTGTAGTAACGATGCAGCAGCCAGAAAGCATTGCCTCGGTACGACTTCGTGGCATTGGAGAGGCGAAGGTTGGGTTGAAATAGATCAGGCTCTTCGAGAGGAATTCCTTGTATTCCTTGATGTTCTTGTTTTGGAAACATCCGGCAGTTCCAATCCACTGATGCTGGATACCATACTTCTCCTTCAGATTCTCCATTACTTGGATGAGGAATGATCGGTTATAGTACTTGTCACCGATACCGGCCGGTGAAACATAGGTGCAGGATCGTGGTTCACGGATCTCTGAATAGATCCATTCATCGGGATTCATACCATGAATAATCGCTCGGCTCTTCTCATACCCCCAATCTTCCTTCGCTTGATGAGAATTCACTACCATAAACTCTCCACCTACGATATCAAGAATCTGCTTCTTGAGTTCTTCAGAGATATAGTTAGTGGCTTTTGAAGCGTCTGGGAAGGCTTCTGGGTACACCGGAGTGGCGTGGTTGATGAAAATAATAGGTACTTCTTGATCAACTTCCCGTACCGCTTGCTTCATTTGCTGGGTGAGCACGGCTTTATTGAGTCCTTGGAGCGAACACTGTTGGTCTATATTGAGGATGACGAGATCGTATTTCCCCTTATCGTAATGCGTTACCCATTCTGTATTTTCTGGGAGTGGTCGGTTCTTATCATCCCATCGTCTCGTGTAATTGATGAGGAGTGAGAAGTCGGCAATATCAGAGAGTGCCATGATCAGGTCATGGTCATGAGCCGTGTGCCAGGGGCTTTTGAATATCTTGAGTCTTTTTTCCATAAGATCATTTATATAATTAGTTTCTTAACTTCCATAGCATAGTTTTCATTTTCAGCACTTGGTAACGCTTCTTACTTTTATTGTGAGTTCCAAAGATAGCCTCCGCTTTGGCTAATGGTTCGTAAATCAGGTTGTAATTCAGTGAGTGGAGTCGCTCCCGTACCTCTTGACTCTGACCACCATACTGGTTGATCCGTTCATTGAACATACCAGCGTTCACAATATCCTTCTTCCTGATAATAAAAAAGTTCTCAATGAAGTCTCGCCGTCCTGCCCCCTTATCCCCCCAGATAGCACAGTGGTTCTTTTCAGATTTAATTCTATTCACAAACCGCTCAACAGCGTCACTGTCTGGAAGAAACCGATCATCTGAGAAAACGACGTAGTGTCCAGCAGCTTCAAAGATACCCATATTTCGAGCCATAGCCAAACCATAGCCAGCGTATCCAGTAAACAGACATTTCCCAACCACATCAGGATTATTCCTTCCCCATTCCTCAACCACTCTCCATGTCTCTCCGTTTCTCCCTTCTTCCTCATCGATTACTACCACGAGTTCAATCGGTGAGTAGGTTTGCCTTGCGTACGCATCAAGTACCTTAGTGATAGTATCCGGTCGATGACAGGTTGGAATAATAACGGAAACCAAATCTCTTGGACTATAGAGGCTGTAATAAATCTTCTCGTACTTCCTGGCCATGACCTCCTCGTTCATCACCCGAACCGTATTCCATGCAGCTTCCCTGATCTTATTCCGATCTGCCTTCATCATCCGCTCAATCCCTGCCTTGAGGCTCTCAGGGCTGTCAAAATCAACCAGGATGCCGTTTTCACCATCTTTGATGATATCGGCTGCCTCACCGCTTGGAGTCGTCACCACGGGGATTCCACAGGCCATAGCTTCGAGAAGGCCAAGCGTTCCCTCCTCGATGTTGTCACTTGAGTTCCCAACATAGATAGCCATCTGGTGATAAACCTCAACCTGCATGTGGTCGGGGGTGTTGAAACGAACTTCCATCTGTTCCTCAAACTCTAGACACTTAGCCCAGTAATCGCTTTTATCAATTCTCCCCATCATCAAAACTTCGGTCTCAAGTTGCTGAGCTACCTTGAGGATATCGTAGAGATTCTTCCACGGTACTACTCGCCCGACTGATCCAAGCATCCGGTTTTCCAGATCATAGTTCTCAAGGTATTGGAACTTCTCAATATCAATGCCGTGTTGAATGATCTCCACGTTCCAATACCCAGCACCAGTGAGAATTTCTTTGGCCTTTTTAGTGTGGCAAATGATCATGTCAAACTGATCCCACCGATAGGTAAGGAGATTTTTTTGATTATGGTGCGTCAGCATGAGCTTTTTCCCTTTGCAAACAGGTGATTGACTGAGTGTATTGGCAATATCCCAGTACTGAAAGTGAATGATGTCTGGGTTGAATGCTTCAACAGCCGATTCAAACTCCTTCATTTTCCCCTCTGGGTCAGCCCGTAGTTCCTTTGGCGGTATGTAGATCTGCTTGAAACTGTGTTGTCCATTATGCCTGACTATTACATCAGATAGTTTGGATATAGCCCATCCATGGAAATCGTTGACGATGAGAATTTTCATATTATTTTCTTATGGCTTTAACGATCCACCCCTGATTCCCCTCAGTAGGAATGATCTCCTCTACCTGGAACATACTATCCTCAAGAAGCATCTTGATACCCTTATCTGTCCACCGCCAATAGTCCTCTTCGTGGTGAATGGGGAAAAGAAATGGCACGGTCAGGTAGAGTACTCCTTGGTACTTCATATTTTGCCAGATAGTACTCAGGACATACTGAGGCTTCTTGGCATGTTCCAAGACCTCTATGCAGAAACCAACATCAGCTTTTGGCTGGCCTTCAGGAAGATTTTCATTTTCCATGTCTAGGATCACCTGTGCCTTTGACTGTGGATTTTTGTCGTAAGAGAAGTACTGAGCCTTCTCACCAAGATCGATGTAGTTGGTTACTGGCTTTCCACCGCAACCGAAATCAATGACTACTCCTTCAGGGATAGATATCTGTCGAAGATAGGTGCTGATTGAATCTCTGTGTGGCATAGGCTAGTGTATTGATTTGATCCACAGAATAAATATCGGTATCGCTGTCGTCCATAGAGTGATTAAGATCGCTTTCTCCACTGCAGTGTTTACTCGAGTACTGCACAAAACCGTGAGTCTCTCGCTTGTTTTTATAAGCTGAATGATCTCATCGTATATTTCAGGATAGAGTTCTTTCTTCCACCACTTCCTCAGTGGTGCTACCCTATCCTCCTCCTCTGGATCAATTTTGTGATTGCCCTTGGACATAGTTTTTTATTATTTATAAGCATTAACTTTTATTTTCCAATTGAGCGGATCATCTTTGAAATCAATTTTTTCAAATCCAGCTTCTTCGAGCTGATCTTGGAGTTTCTCTTTCCAAAAAATATTCTTATGGATATCTGGGACTCCATACTTCTGAGCTCCACAAAAGGCCATAAGGAATCTCGTTGGGTGGACATAAGCCCCAGTCTCTTCTCGTATCTTGAGAGCCTCCTCCAAGCTCCTTGGCTTGTGTGGCATCTGGTCTGATATCATTTTCTCAAAGTTACCACCCTTTGCGTCCTCAGCGAACATCTCCATCATGGAACCACAATCAGGAACTTGAATGTGAATCTTTCCTCCTGGCTTGAGGACACGGTAAATCTCTTTTAAAACCTTATCGGTATCGTGGAAAGATATGTGCTCGAGTACTTCCACCATGACTATCTCATCTACAAAATTCTCCATTGAAAATGGCATTGGTGATACATTTTCACCTTCATTGATGAATTTAAATTTCCAAGGTACTTGTGTAATATCGCAAACAACATCAACACCATCGAATGGCTCAATATCTACATTGAGAAATCCTTCGAGTTTTACGCTGTGACTACCAATGTTTAGCTTCATACTTTTATTGCTTTTACGAGATACCCTTCATGGAATAGTGATCTATCCACCCTAGTCACTCTCATTCCTTCACTATGATAGAACCTCAAGAGGTGATCCTCTGACTCTTCGCTGATGGTTTTTATCTCTACATCATCCATCTGGAATCCAGTCTTTTCTAGCATTTCTTGGATAGCGTAGATCGAGTACCTGAGACAGTCACGCTGCTCTGGTGGATGCAATCCATACAACCAGTGAAATGAAATATAAAGCGTCCCATAAAGTTTCATCAGCTTATGTACGTTCCTGAGTGCCTGCATTGGGTCATACCAGTATTCCGATACCTCAAGGCAAAATACTTGATCAAAGAATCCAGTGTG
>CAYYET010000004.1:0-19413 GCA_964471075.1 uncultured Bdellovibrionales bacterium | reverse complement strand
CCCAAACAATAAAGAAAAGGATAGTGACAATAACCCCCGTCGTGAGATAGCCAAAGGGCCAGAGGCTCATGACGAGCACCATTTCTCCCATGACCAAGCCCAGTAAGGTACTATACAGCATCATCCGCTTGCGCTCTTTCTTATCCACCGTAATAAAAGTTTCATAACTGGTAAGGGCAGTTCCGATAAAGTACAGGAGCATCAGTCCCCAAAGAGGAAAAGAAAAGTTTAAGAAAAAACCATAAAGCCCAGCATAAAAAAAGAACATAGCGGCCATCGCTGAGGCATTGAGAAAAGCCTCTCCCGTTTTGTCCGTTGGAGCATGATGGAGCCGATAATTTCCTAAAAGAGCAAAGTAATACATGACCGAACTGAGCACCATAAACAACTGCCGTTCGTCAGCTCGATCAATCAGGGAGAGAAGAGTGGGTGAAGCAAAAGAGAGCAGTAGCGGAATAAAAGCATCTCCAAAACTTTCGGTCAGTCGACGAATAGCTCCCAATGAAATAGCTACCAGAATCCCAATGGAAAAGAGATACCAGCTCCAGGAAGCAAAAATCGGATTAACTGCGACTGCTTCCAATCCAGCCAAAAAAGCTAAGCTCCAGAAAAATACCGTGAAATGAAAAACCATTATTGTACCACCCTTCTCACCACGGAGAGAGTATGCTTATTGACGCTCCTCAAGCGTGACTTTGACTTCTTTTGTGTCTCCTTTGTGCCAGAGTTTCAGTGTCACTTGATCACCTACTGAGTGCTGTCCTATAACATACACCAGACTGTGGTCGCTGTCGACCTTCTGTCCGTTGATTTCAAGAATAATGTCATTTTCTACAATCCCCGCCTTGTCTGCTGGAGAACCAGGAACCACCGCAAAATCAGTGACACTCTCCCCGCGTACTACCAAGGCTCCATGGTTATAAGGGAGGCCTGTTTTCTTTTGCAATTGATCGTTCAGTACAAGAGAACGTACTCCAAGATAGGGAAAGGAAAGCTTTCCGGTTGTCCGAACTTGATCCACAATACGCTTGACCTGGTTGATAGGAAGAGAAAAACCAATATTTTCTGCCCCCTGAGCCATAGCCACATTCACTCCAATAACTTCCCCGGCAAGATCAAAGAGAGGTCCGCCAGAATTCCCCGGGTTAATAGCGGCATCAATCTGGATAATATCAGAGAGATGTTCAGCGTCTCCTGACCAATCAGAGCCTGCATCAAGATTACGGCGTAAGCCAGACACAATCCCCCGACTCACCGAGTTTTCAAATTCTCCAAGAGGATTTCCAATAGCAATAACTGTTTCCCCTACTCGAATCTTCTCAGAATCCCCCAGGGTGAGTGCTGGAAAATTACTTCCATCAATTTTAATTACCGCAATATCATTGCTAGGATCACGAGCCAGTACTTTCGCCGGATGCTCTTCGCCATCACCCAACAGCACGGTATAGTCCGCCTGTTCATCCGCTACGACATGTTTATTAGTGACAATAAGCCCATCTGAAGAAACAAAAAAGCCTGAGCCACTGCCTACTTTTTGTTTTTCTGTTTCTGTGCTCTGGGTACCAGAATTGAAAGGATCAAAAAAGGGAAAACCAAAAGAATTTCCAAAAAAATTCCGAACCTTTGGTACGTCCTTGCTAATAACAATACTGACAACGCCGGGAGAATTCTTTTCTACCAAATTTGCTACGGCATCTTCTTCAGAAATAACCGTCATGGTTCGTGGAGTAGTCACTAAGGAAGAAGATTGGAAAGTTTTTGGCAGATAGGGAACAAGTTTTTCTCTTACCACAGGAGAAACTATTCCTCCAACAAAACCACCAACCAAAGCAATGAGTACCAATAGAAATGTCCTGCCATGCCTTGCAGAAGATTTTTTTTCAGGAGAAGGTGAAGGAGATTCTTGAGAAGATGCTGGGGAAATCGGTTCCATAAAGAATATAATTATGAGATACATGAAGAATACGAAAAAGACCCTTTGTGCGATGCGTCTTTCTCTCGTTTATTACAGAAGAAACGAGGGATCACCACTGGCCTTTTTGTAGAGTTCTTCTTCAAACTTCTGCCATTCTGGATCACGGAATTCTATACGAGCAGTAGCAGCATCAAAACGATAATCCGGATCAAACACCCACAAAGGCATGGTGCGCATCTTTTCGGACAGCCAGTCGGCAAAAGTCTCCTTACGGGCAAAAATCTGTTTAATGCGATAGAGTTGCTTATTTCCCTCCTTCTTTACTTCCTCAACAAGAATAATATGAAACCCTAAGCTACTCTCAATGACATTGCTCGGTACCCCCACTTTTTGCAACGTTACGGGACTACGAAGTTCTGGAGCGAGATCTTCCAAAGTAAACCAGCCTAAATCGCCTCCTGCATCAGCCGTTTGACCCTGAGAATACTGTTTGACCACGTCAGAAAAAGAAGCCCCTTTCCGTAGCGCCTCAGCAGCCTTTTCAATCTTCTCTTTTGCTTCTGCGTTCGGATCTACTTCTTTTTGAAACAGCTCATTCAGCTTCTCTTCATAAAGACTCGGTACCACTACTTTTTCTTCAAAATCCGAGAGACTCCAACCGTAAAGTCGCTCTAAATTTTGTTGTACCTGATCGCTATTACCGTATTCTTCCAATTTACGAGCTACCCCCTGACGAGCCATTTCCTGACTGATAAAGACTCCACGTTCCTTTGCCAGACGAATGACAGCTTCATCTTCAATCATTTTATTCAGAACCTCTTTTTCTCGCACTTTCAAGCGTTTTTGTCCTTCTTCAGTAGAAAAATCGATGCGTAGTCCTAATTGGGAAAAATCCTGATTCTCATAAAAATGCTTGATCGACTCCATGTTCTGAGAAAGCTCTCGAAAAGTAACGACATTTCCATATCCTACTACCACGGCCGGGTACGGCAAGCGTCGCACTAGACCCTGCAAAGTCGGATTGGTATGCGGGAAAAAATACACCACTATCAAACTCAAAGAAAGAAGCACCAGTATTAAAGCTAAAAAGCCATACAGAAAGGTTGACCAGTGAAACTTTTTTTGTAATTTTTCCATAGACTATTTTCTTTTATGATGGGCCAAAGAAGAGATTCCACCATTTTTTATAGGGAGGGAGGGCTTCACTCGTATACACAGGAGAAGTTTCCACCATTCCTTTCGAAACTTCTTCCGGAGAATCAGTCTGCCATGATTGTACCACAACCACTTCCTCTCCTGCTTTTTTCATTCCTAGTTTCTCTTTAGCTTCTTGTTCTCGAAAATCATTGGAGCCAAAATACTGAATTTTTTCGGAAAGAGTCTCATTTTCTCGTCGAATCTTTTCAGCCTCTTGTTCTAAAGATTGTACTTCCTGTTCAATCCGTTTATTTCTCGATAACTGCTTTGAGGAAACATAGACAGCCCATGAGATCAGTGATATGACCAGGACAATCGTGATACGTGTCAGATATTTCCCTGTCATAAAACCAAGCAGATTATCGATACATAAAGAACGGAGCAAAGAGAAAGGCCAACATGGAAAGAACAACAAAGACAGAGATCACTACCCACAAAGAATATGCTTTTTTATGCCATTTTCGGAAACTCATACCACTCTTTAAGAATTACTTACTCTTGTTATGGTACCAAAAAAGCAGCCTCCCAACAACTCTTCTCCTCTCCTAAGAAGACTGGTCTCTCATTTTCCGAGTATCATCAATAAGAGCACGCACCTCAGAAAGATCCGGGGTATTCCGTCCTCGCAAAGCCTTGAACTTCTTTGGTTCTATATGCTGAACTTGGTGCAAAGAAAGAGGCGTTTCTGAGGAAGCATAGGAACGTGGAGTAATCTGACGTTTCTGAGGAGAATGTTCAGCATGTGATGATCTTTGTCCCTGTGATCGATTTTGACGAGCTCCATCTCCTGAGTTTTTACGTTCCATATCATTCCGAGCCTTAGCCGTAGCTCGTTGATAGTCACGAAGACAATCTTTACAAAACGTAGGTCGAGTACCATCAGGCTCGAAAGGTACCTCAATATCTGTACCACAAGTGGCGCACTGAGCTTTATAGAGTTTTCGCTCTTCTTTCTCGGTCTTCTCTTCGACCATAACTGAAGAAGGAGATGACACTTCTTCTGAAATTCTGGTTGTTTGCTCTGTTTTCTCAAATTCATCAAGATTCACGAGTGACTCCTTTTTTGGCGCCAGAGGTGGCGTAAAAGGTTTCGGCGATGGAGAAGGAGTGAGCGTTTCTAACAAAGCAGAGGCCTGCTCCGTTGAATAGCTTTCTTCACTGAGTTCTCTTCGGGTTGACACTCCTTTCTTTGGTTTTTCTTCACGAGGAAGATCCTCTCTTTTGCGAGGAGCTGGGTGCTGCACAGGAGGAAGAGGCTTTCTGAGGGACTTTTCTTCGCGACGCGGAGCTTCTTTGGGTCGAACAGCAACCTGGGCCTGAGCAGCTGGTTTAGAAGACTGACTCATGAGGGCTTCGCGTTCTTCAGCTGACAACATACCACTCCAGCGACGGATTTTCTCTTCTACTTCTTCTCTTTTCGCTGTATATCGTTCCCGAGAAGAGTGAATAATCTTTTCTTCATTTTCCGCATTATCAAGCTTGATGGGTGGCAGAGTAGTAGCACTAAAAGCATCCCCAGCAATACCATCAATCATGAGTTTGAGGTAAATCTGATACTTGGCCAGATTCACAATGTCATTGGTCATAAAGACCGGCTCAAATTCCTTTTCCAGAAATTCCGCATCAGTCGCCCCTACTCGGAAAGAAATAATACTGCCCGCGTTTCCAAAAATAGCATCTCGTACCTTTTCATCAATTTGATTCACGTACTGATTGGCTAGAATCAGATTGAGGTGGTATTTACGAGCTTCAGAAAGGATGTTGGCAAACGATTCGGTAGCAAAGTTTTGAAACTCATCAACGTAGAGATAGAAATCCGGACGATTTTCTTCTTGAGTATCGACACGAGCCATAGCAGCCAGCTGAATCTTGGTGATCATCATGGCTCCCAAAAGAGCACTGTTATCCTCTCCAATACGCCCCTTAGAAAGGTTTAGGATGAGTATCTTTTTATCATCCATGACCTTGCGAATATCAAAAGAAGAAACGGTTTGACCGATAATATTACGAATCAGAGAGCTTGATACGAACTGTCCCACCTTGTTTTGAATTGGAGAAATAACCTCCTGAAGGACTCGGTCATTCCACTTGGTAAATTCGTCTACCCAAAAAGCTTTTACGACCGGATCACTTACTTTCTCCACTACTCGCTCTCGATAGGATTTATCAACCAAAATACGCATGACCCCCAAAAGTGTCGCTCCAGGATATTCCAAGAGCGCCAAAATAGCGTTGCGAAGAATATATTCCAATCGCGGTCCCCAACTCTCGGCCCAAATCTTTTTGAATACTCCAATTAATCCTGATGCTACCAAATGCCGATATTCTGGATCAACCTTTTCCAACACGTTAAAGGCAATAGGGAAATCCTGGTCAGCCGGATTGAAATAAATAACATCATTGATACGATTACTAGGAATAGCTTTGATAAGTTTTTCTGCGGTATCTCCGTGTGGATCGATAAAAGCAATACCATGTCCCTTTTGAATATCCTGAATGGCCAGATTTTCCAAAAGGTTGGTTTTTCCCATACCGGTCTTTCCGATCACATACATGTGCCGGCGCCGATCATCGGTCTTAATACCAAACACTCGTTCCTGATTACGGAAATTGGTCTTGGCAAAAAAAGTAATTTCGTTCTGATCAGACATAGAAAAGTATTAGAAGTCTTGGACGGGTAAATTGGTTGGCGCTCCCCCACGGCGGGCGGCGACACGGGTAAGCGTTGGGGCCATAACAGCCATATCTGGGATATGAAACAAGGTTGCTAGTTCTTCTGCGGAAAGCATGATAAGGGTACCTTCTGGAGATCCGTCTCGATCCACATAACGCCGAAAGAGGCGCCGCTGGCGATAACGCAAACGCTCCTGAGCAAAAAGATAGTTCGCATAGGTCTTGGAACCATCTTCTGGTTTGACGCTATTCAAATTAAAATCATTAAACTGCTTAATGGCACCAATGAATGAGGAAACGCCGGTCGGCTTACTGAAATTTTCCCGACGACCTACATACACATGGCGCATGCGCGTACGAAACATCTGCTTTCCAATATTATTTTCCAACGCTTCCAATACTTTTTTCTGTCCAGGTGACAGGCGAAATTCCAGCGGCTGCTCCTCCTTCTTTTCACTGGCCTCGCCACTGGCAAACTCCACTTCCTGTCCCAAAAGACCCTTTCCCAAGTTTGCTAGGACATCAACGATATCAGAAAAAAGCCGCCCAATAATGCTTGGCTTTTCTTCGTGGACTTTCCCCAGAAATTCATCGATCGTTTCCTTCCCGGTCTTGTACCACTTTTCACTATACGGCGTAATAATATACTGAAGCCAAATGTACTGTCCTGGGCCAGTTTTGCCCATAGTTTCAATAAGCCCGGCCAGCGGATCAATCATTTTTCCGGTAACGGTTTCTTCAAAAAAACGGTAGGTCTTGATCGGGTACAAATCTGGTTTAGCAAAATTGAAGTCAGTGCCCCAAAGATCCCAGTCTTTATTGGGAACAGTTTTTGGCACCTGATGTACATAATCCTCTACCTCTATGATCTCAATACCAGGATACTGAGCGTAGAAGTGAGCCTCCACCAAGTTACGAAAACCTGCTTGGGTACGAATATAGAAATGAACCTGACCTTCCAGGCTGGCTAGTTCCAAAGAAAACGAGGTAGGAAATTCCCCCTTAATATATTCCTCCAAAGCCGTGGGAGACTTAATGACTCCAGCAAAACCAGAAAAAATAGACTCCATGAGGGCTGGGCTTTTTTCGATATCCCGAGGGGGAATAATTTCAAGAAGCACCCAGTTGATTTTACTTCCAAAATGTCCCCAGGCGTGGAACATCCAAAAGAGCTTGAAGAGAAAGTACAAGATGGGCGGAAACAAAATAAACCAGATACTGAAGACAATAGAAAAAACTGCCCCTATCTGGGAAAAGAGATGCGTGATGTTTTCAAAAAGAGTACTCATGATCAAAGAGGTACGTTGACCTCAGTGGCAGCTTCAAAGTCTTGAAGCGGCCAATAAATACAATAGAAAGTTTTTCTGAGAGACGGGAACGTCTGCTACTTCACAGTATACGCGTTCTTGCCCGTCCGTGCAAAGAAAGTATTGAGGTTAATAACCACCGTCGACTTTTTGACCTGGCGTACCTTTAATACTTCAGCCAAAACTTCTTCACGAGAAAGTGGCTTGGAAGCCTTTTCCAAAATTTCAGTAATAACATCCTTGACCGTACCACGCTTATATCCCCACTCAGAAAGCGCATAGATACCACGTCCTACCAAGACAAAGCTTTTGTCTTTGATTAATTCGTTATGAACCGTTTGGGGGTGACTTTGCGTTCTCTTCTGAAGTCCGTAGCTATCAATCAACTTGGCAATTTCACGAAAATGAAGAGGCTTCTGAGCGGTCTTCAAAACCAGGTAGGCCTTTTCACGAGTACCACGAGGACGAATATCACTCCAACTAGCCAGTCCCCATTTTCCAAAAACGTTTTGCTTAATTTCTTTAGAAACAGCAAGAAGATCAAAAAGTTCCTGCTTACTAATTTCTGGACGCACCTTTTTGAAACGAGCATAGAATTCAGAAGCTTCTAGAGCATCCTTCGTCTCGTTCAAGATTTCTTTCGCTGTTTGCTTGACGCTCTGGAGATGAGCCAGAGAAAAATCCTTCAAACGATACAACTTCTCGTATTCCTTAGTAGCTTTTTCCTCTTTCACCAAGGACAAAGCTTCCAGAAAAGCGAGCAAGGCTCCTCGTTCCTTTTTACTCTGAGCAGAAAGTTTCTCAAGAAGTTCTTCCGCCTTCATTGCACCATGTTTTTCAGACAGGGTCTGTTCAATAGAATCTACTACCTGACCAATCGAAGGATGAGACTTTTCGTGAGACAGAAAACCCAGGGCACTGCCAATAACTTGGCGTACTCGTTCGCGGGTGATTTGGTAGGACTTTCCAATTTCTTCCAAGGTCTTTGGGGTACCACTGGCAATACCAAACCGTTCCTCAACAATCCCTCGGGAACGCTCAGGCAAACGCGCTAAAAGCGTCTGGAGAGTCGAGGAAAAAAGGGCGCTAGATTCTTCGTGGAGACGAGCCGAGGAAGTGGTTTTAGACACAGCCATAGAAATACCTTAAAAACTCATTTATACTATCGATTCATATTAGCGCATATTCCAATATTTTGTCAAGACCCGGAAACTGATTCTGAAAAATCCCCTCTTTTTGAGCATTTTTCCGTCTTTTTTCTTCCAATAGAAACAGCACAGACTTGCTCACAAAAAAAGTTTTGTTTATAATAAGAACATACAAACAAAAAAAGAAAAAGGGGCACTTGATGTACAGGTATACTTTTCCTGTGTATGAAGTGAAACACAAAAACTATGGTGAAGCATATTACTCCTCCAGAAGAGGAATCGAAAGATGACGCTGAGCGCTCCATGAAAATCCAGGCGCTTCGCGATATGGTAGGGAACGCTGAAAAAACGATTCAGAGTGCCAAGGCCATGTTGCTCCAGCTTGAAGGCAAGAAGAAGTCTGGCCGCCCTCGAAAAATGGATATCGATGAAAGTGAAGGGACCATTGTCGAAGGAACTTTTGATGGCCAGCTCATGATGGGTACCGACGGAAAGCAGTACCCTGTTCCTGCTAATTACGCCTCCAAATCCAAGCTTGTCGAAGGCGATCTTTTGAAACTGACTATTACCGATAACGGAACCTTTCTCTATAAGCAGATTGGTCCTATAGAACGGCGCCATGCTCTGGGTATTGTTACCCAAGACGAAGCTGGCAATTATTACGTCATTGCCAATGGCAAGCCCTATCGCGTCCTCTTGGCCTCTATTACTTATTTCAAAACTACTCCCGGAGACGAAGTAGCCGTTGTGCTTCCTCGTGATCTCGATAGCTCATGGGCAGCTATTGAAAATATTATCCAGAAAGGTGCACAGAAAAACTGGCAGGGAGAAATGACAAAGGCCAGCGAAGAACACAGCACTATCAATAACTGGAAGAAGGATCTCCGTGAAGAAACCCCTGCTACTCCTATTGCTGAGACTCCTCAGGAAGAACCTGCTTCTTCCTCCTCCCCGCTTGATGCCTGGGTCCGGGATATGGAAGAAATTGAAAAAGAAATAAACAACCAGAAATAATATTATGCGGCTGACTTTTCGAGATGTCATTTTTGGCGCTATCAATGGAGCCTTTATCGGCGTACTGGCTCCCTTTATTTTTAGCAACCTTACCCTCAAGCTGCCGGTGCCCATTGTTATCTTTGTACCTTTGCTTGCTATTCTGTCAGCCATTGGCATTGCAGTCGGTTATCTTCTTTCTAAGATCAAACCCTTCTTTTTCCAGCTCGCAAAGTTTGGACTGATTGGGGTTGCTAACACCGTCGTCGATCTTGGCATTTACAATCTTTTCATTTACATGAGTGATGTCTCTAGTGGATACTTGATCGTCGTTTTCAAATCTTTCTCCGTTCTCGCGGCCATCATTAATAGTTACGTCTGGAATAAGTTTTGGTCCTTTGAGAAAAAAGAAGTACACAACGTCGGTGAAGAATTTACTCAGTTTCTCATGGTCAGTCTCGTGGGACTACTCCTAAACGTTGGGATTACCGCTTTCGTCGTAAATATCATTGGTGCTCCGGCTGGCGTAGCCGAAAAGACCTGGGCCAATGTCGGTGGTCTCACCGCCTCCATCCTAGTCCTTACCTGGAACTTTATCGGCTACAAATTCTTCGTCTTCAAGAAATAGATTTCCAAGATCAAAAACCTCTCTTCGGAGAGGTTTTTTCTTTATGGTATAATGGCAGCATACTGAATGATCTTCAGGAGAGATTCTTTTTTGACTTTTTCGCTATGTCCACCACCTTTTACCGAAAATACCGCCCTCAGAATTTCTCCGACGTTATCGGTCAAAAACCTGTGGTCACAACCCTGACCAATGCCCTGAAGCTCGGCAAAGTGGGCCAGGCTTACCTTTTTACCGGGCCACGTGGTACCGGAAAAACTACCCTCGCTCGACTTTTTGCTAAAGCTATCAATTGTTCACAGCGTAAAGGTGCTGAACCATGCGGTAAATGTGAACACTGTCTGCTCATAGCTGAAGGCCGAAGTTTTGATGTGATAGAAATTGATGCCGCTTCTCATACCGGCGTTGATAACATTCGCGAACTCCGAGAAACAGTTGCTTTACCTCCAACGGTTGGTTCACACAAAGTGTACATTATCGATGAAGTCCACATGCTCTCTATTGGAGCCTTTAATGCCCTTCTGAAGACTCTGGAAGAACCCCCGCTTCACGTCGTCTTTCTTCTCGCCACTACTGCACTTCACAAAGTACCTGACACTATCGTGTCTCGTTGTCAGCGTTTCGATCTGGCTCGTTTTCCACTAAAAAGCATCGTTGATAAACTTTCTCACATTGCCAAAGAAGAAAAGATAAAAATCAGTGAAGAAGCTCTTCAAATGATTGCTTTTGCGGCTGAAGGTGGAATGCGTGATGCAGAATCGCTCCTGACTCAGATTGCCTCTCTTGGTGTTTCTCCTATCACCGAAGAAACCGTCACAGAAACTCTTGGTACCACCAACAAGGAACAGGTCATCACGCTTATCCAACTCATGGGACAGAACGATTTGTATAAAAGCCTCGCTCTCGTCCGAGAAGTATCAGGAAGTGGCGCTGATCTTTCTTTATTCGCCGGACTGATTCTCCACACGCTCCGTGATGTACTCCTTATCACTACCAATCCCGCTTCCGCTCTCGCAGAGCTCTCTGACCTGACCAAAGAACACCAAGCTCTGCTACGTGAGGTAAGCAAGCTCTTTACTCCTGTTCAAATTGTCACTATGCTGGAATATTTTCAGATAGCTCATACCACAAGCAAAACAGCCGTCATCCCGGAACTCCCTCTGGAAATCGCTATTGTAAAAATTCTTTCCAATACTGCCGATACTCCACCAGACCAAGGGGAACCCGCCTCCCCCATAGAGACTCACGAAAAAAAAGTTGATACAAAAACAGCCACCAAAACCGAAACAAACCATTCAAAAGAAACTACTCAAGAAAGTACTACAGTAAAAGAAGAGTCGTTAGAAACCTCCGAGACATCCTTTGATCTTTCTCACATTCGAGAACACTGGCATGCTATTTTGGACACCGCTAAGCGCTTAAATGCTTCTCTCACTCTGGGACTTTCCACTGCCCGACCAGTAGAAACGACTGGCTCGACCATTGTCATTGCCGTGAAATACCCTTTTCACAAGGAACGCCTGGAAGACAAAGCTAATCAATTGACACTGCAAAAGGCCTTTGATACCATCCTAGGAGCTCAAACGACCTTGGTCATCAAGCTCGATGATGCCAAAACAGCGGAAAATGACGCAGAAAGCGATAATCCGCTC
This sequence comes from uncultured Bdellovibrionales bacterium, assembly GCA_964471075.1. Lineage (GTDB taxonomy): Bacteria > Patescibacteriota > Minisyncoccia > Moranbacterales > UBA1568 > UBA1568. The sequence goes on along the minus strand of CAYYET010000004.1, from coordinate 7,903 downwards.
ATTAGCCAAGCTCTTGATATGCTTGGTGGTCGCGTGATCACTGAAAACTAGGAAAGATTTGGGGAGTAGCTCAACAACTGAGGTATTGTGTAAATTATTGGGGAGTAGCCAAGTGGTAAGGCAGGGGCCTTTGAAGCCTCCATACGTAGGTTCGATCCCTACCTCCCCAGCATTGACAAATAGCACTAAATGTGCTATTTTTATTTGTTCATTTACAACCCAGTGGAGGCATGACATGGAACTCGACATCGTCGTACCCCCTCTTGGAAGGTGGGAGCGACTTGCAGATCTTCTGATGACGCCTGTAATGAGGTTCGTCTCAGGCGCGCCTGATGAAACCCCACAACAAACCCATCGTTGGAACTATCAGAAGCTCACCTTTGAACAGACCGAAAACCTGCGGCGTGGGTTCATGATCCGTTGCCCCGCGCTTCCTGACAGGAGGCCCAAACAGGGAGTGCGTTTCCATATGCCCCGCTTCGGTGGATGGCGAGAGTACGTCGTGATCTCCACGCCGTACCAAGGATTGTGGCACATCGGCTGGACCGCCTTTGACGACGAACACATCACTCGTCGAGGCATCTCTCGCATCCCCCTTAACGGAAGGGTCCGCATGCTCCTGGGGCCGGAAACCCTGTTTTTCGGCCTCAGCTTCGCTACCAATATCCAAATCCCTCTCAGAGAGGAGGGGCAAGGAAAAATCGGCGACAAAGGTCCGTTCTCCACTCTTCCCCTTCTCTGAAGCAACAACTTCACCCATCAAACCCGTGGCAATTACTTGCCCGGGTTTTTTCTTCCCTCAAAGCCAAAAATTCTCTATAATAAAGGAGGTTAATCCTTTTGATACTTGGTATGAATATTGAGCAATACTCACAGGTACTCTCGGTACTGGTACTTCTTCTTGGCACTGCGACTATAGGATCATTTTTGGGCTATTATTTTTCTCCAAAAATCCGAGCAAGATTACTGCAAGTAGCTTATACTACTTGGCTCAAATTTATTGGAGGATTTGCCACTATCGCTACTTTAGGCGCTCTCACGTATCAGTACGTATACGCCACCCCTGTTTGCCCACTGTGCTGGTGGCAGCGTATTTTTATGTTTCCTATCGAAATTGTTATCTTGGCATCCCTGTGGACCAAGAATCGCACGAACCACCTGATCACCTGTATCATGGCAAGTATTGGTATTGTTTTTTCAGTCAATCATTACTACGCCCATTACCAGAAGTACGTTGCTGGTAATCCTTTTCTTCTTCCTTGTTCTGCTAATCCTCTTGAACCATCCTGTACTCAATCCCCTATTGTCACTTTCGGATTCATTACAATCCCTTTCATGGCCATGGTTGTTTTTGCAACTATTATTTGGCTCTCTCATCTCGCATATCTCAAATCAAAGCAGAGTAACTAAATCTGTATGCTGACCTTTAGTGAACGCGTTATTAAGATTGCTCGTTCTCTTCCTAAAGGAAAAGTGACTACTTATGGCCGGATTGCTCGAGCCGCTGGCGGTGGCCCTATGGCCTCCCAAAGTATTACCAGTATCCTCGGCAAAGCCTGGGAGAACGGAATGAAAGATATCCCTTTCCACCGCATCGTGTACGCTGACGGTCGAATCTGGGTAGATGATCGCCATCGTAAAGAACGAATGAAGCTTTACAAACAAGAAGGGATTGAACTTGATGAGAAAGATCGGATCAAGAATTTCCGCGACGTTCTCTTTGAACTAAATTAACCATTTCCATGTTTCACAAGCCATCCAGTCTCAGGGACTATATCATCGCCTGTCTGATTGCGACGGTTCTTTTGGTTCTGGGAAGTTGCTATCTGCTCATTCGAAGAGGGTATTTCTTTGATGCTCCACCGACCGCTGATATGCTCTATGTCCCCAATAAGGCCCTGGCTGGGGTAGCTATGACCTTACTGGCTTTTACCTTCCTTATTGGCCCTCTCACGCGTTATTTTGACCGTTTTGATGCTTGGCTCTCATACCGGAAGGAAATCGGCATTGTGGGCGGATTTTTAGCCCTTTTTCATGCTCTCATAAGCTACTTTCTCCTTCCTAAGAAATTTCCCCAGGAATGGCTTGATTTCTCTACTCCTGCCTTTGGAGCCGGTCTCCTGGGAGCACTCCTCCTCCTTTTCCTTTTTATTCTTTCCTGGAAAAGTATCCTCACTCTTTTCTCTGGTCAGGTATGGTGGTTCCTGCAACGCTTCGGACTACGCCTCGTCATTTTCCTGACCCTGATTCATGTCTACGCCATGAAATGGCAGTCATGGGTACAGTGGTTTACTCACGGTGGCGGCACAGCAAGCGCCGAACTGGCTCATCCAGAAATGGCCGGGCTTGGGATTCTTCTGACTGTATTCATCACTTGGGTGGTAATGGTTCGTACCTATGAATCATTTTTTCTCTTTAAAGACTTTGGATTTTCCACCAAAGAAATTAGTATGGATCCTCTCCTGAAAGCTCGAGGACGACGATTTTTTCTCGGAAGCTTCATTCTTTTTCTTGTACTTTTCTTCATTATTCTGACCCGATGGATCACTCTATAGCTCTATGAATAAAACAGTTATCTTTGACTTGGACGGCACACTGGTTGATATCGAACCAGTCTTTTTGAAGCTCTACAACCGTTTGGCTGAAGAATTTCATCTTGAGCCCATTACCGAAGAAGAAATAGCCCTCCACAAAGATCTTCCCCTGAAAAAATTTATTCTCAAGCGTCTTGGTTGGCGAATTTTTCTCTTTCCAAAGCTTCTCAAACTTGGACGAGCGGCCTATTTTGAAGGGATCAAAGAGGTCCAACTTTTTCCTGGAATGAAAGAGGTCTGCGAAACACTCCACGCCCACGGGTATCATCTCGGTATTATCTCTTCCAGTGAAGAGCGAGTGATCAGAACGATCATTGAACGCTATACCCTTCCGGTGGAATTCCTGAAACACAGTGGGTTATTCACCAAGGCTAAAACTTTAAAAAAGCTGCTTCACGAAAAACATCTTCCCCCTCACGAAGTCATCTATGTTGGTGACGAACTCCGCGATGTCGAAGCCTGTGAAAAAGTCGGCATTTCCATTATTGCGGTAACATGGGGTTTAAACAGCAAAGCCGCCCTACAAAAAACAGGTGTCAGAACTGCTGACACCCGTGAAGAATTACTTGCTTCTTTACTTCAGTAACTCCTACCAGTTTTTGCCGTCAAAGAGCGTTGGTTGGAGCGTAGCAGTATCGACATTTTCCATAGTCCGGACATTGACTGCCACGGTAGCGTTTCCCTTTTCATCCGTGCCCCGTCCAAAACACTGCACGCCACAGGTTTTACAAAAAAGATGAGCAATCACCTTCTTATTAAAACGGTATTCGGTTAACTTTTCTTCTCCTGAAAGAAGATGGAACTGCTCTGCTGGGACAAAGGTCAGGATAAATCCTTTGCGAGAACAGTGCGAACAGTTACACTCCATCACTTTACTCAGATCCGCTTCAACTTCATAGCGGACCGCGCCACAGTGACAACTGCCGTGATATGTTTGCATAGATGATATAGAGAATTCTGAAAACATCTATTTTTTCTTCACCCGTTTTTCGGTCGGACAAAACTGACTTACTCAACCGAGAAACAACTGGTCCCGGCTCCCAGAGTCGCATCCAGTTGTTTCTTGCGGTTCGCTCATCACTTTTGTTACCGACCTCAACTGGGAATTCAGAAAAAACAATGCTCTCAGAATTTTAATTAATTCTTAGAGATCGTTTCCAGTATACGAAAGATTGAAGCTCTTGTTAATAAGAGGAAAGTCTGGCACCATGTCTTGCCCGATCACATAAGGAAACACCGTCCAGTTTAAGAAAGAAGGGTCACGTACCTTCACACGACTTATTACCCCTTCCTGATCAGTCATCACAAAATAGACGATATCGCCCCGCCAGCCTTCAACCATAGCTACGCCATGGCGATGAGCAGGGAGCGCTGGAAGTGTGGTAGCGATTGGCGTATTTTCATGAATCAAGAGCGCCAGACTCTGATTCAATAGACGGAAGGACTGAGTTACTTCTCGCGAACGAACTCGGAAGCGAGCATACACATCACCTGACTTTTCTGTTGGTACACCAAACTGAATACTGTCATAGGCAGCATACGGAAAATCAGCTCGAGCATCTTGTCCCAAACCGCAAGCTCGGGCCGCAATACCTACTGCTCCATGATCCTTTGCAATAGTAGCATCGAGCGTGCCTGTTCCTTTCAGACGGTTCAAGACTGAGTCACTTTCTTTGGCCACCGCCAGTACCTCCATAAAATCTTTCTCAAGAAGTTCCAGATCCGCATGAAGCTCTTGGATCATCTCTTCGGAAATATCACGGGTGACACCGCCGTAGGTAATAACGCCACGGAGGAATCGGCTTCCAGAAAGTTTTTCATTCCACTGCATAACCCTCTCTCGAAGACGCGTCCCATGACTGCCGCCAAAACTGAAACCGGTATCAAGCATGATAAAGGCCAGATCGTTGAAATGATTCGCGAGACGCTCAAGTTCTGCATACACTACCCGCAAGAGTCGTCCTCGGAAAGGTACCGTCACTCCGGCCATGTTTTCTACTGCCTGAGCCAAGGCTAGAGCATGGTGGAAAGAGCTATCTCCAGAAATGCGTTCAGCCAAGGTAAGTTTCTTTTCCAAAGACATATTCTCAAACAGTTTTTCCGTTCCCTTGTGGACATACCCCAGTCTCGGTTCAAGTTTCAAAATTTCTTCCCCGAGGACACTAAAACGAAAATGTCCCGGTTCAATAATCCCCGCATGGACTGGGCCAACAGGAATTTCATACACCCCTTCTCCTTGATACTTCTGAAACGTTGGAATAAAGGTTTCTTCTGGTTTACTCACACGAGTATTCCAGGCAAAGTCTTTGAGTAACGGATAAGTATTGGTAGGAAAGTTTTCCTGATGGAGAATAATACGTTCAGCCTTGGGATGACCAGCCGGCAGTAGTCCAAAAAAGGTCTTGATTTCTTGTTCGTAAAGAGAGAATTCTTGATCTACAGGAGTAAGCGATGGAAAGGCTTGAGTATATTTATCGACTGAGATATACGGAACAAGAAAAATATTCTCTTTCGGCACTCCAAAGACATAGTGAATACGAAACATTCCCCGATCTTTACGCTCATCAGTAGCCGCTACGGTTTTGAGCGGCAGAGCGTAGGTATGTTTCAAGGAACGAATAACTTGTTCCAGATCTTTTTCAGCGACATGAAACAAAAAGGTATTTCCTTCTTGTTCCGGGACATAGGAAGAAAGTCCGTATCGATCAAAAATGGTAGCTATTTCAGACATAAGTATGAAACTAAAAATGAGGAGTGAGATGAGCGGCAGCCGTTCGAATAAGAAGGATCATATTCTCGGGAAGAGAAAAGCTGACTACAATCAACAATCCAAGAAGCAACACTAGCGGCCATTGAGTAAGTCTGTTGGATTCTCCACGAGTCACTCCTAGAGGCGCTTCACCAAAAAGCATCGCTACTACATGCTTCAAGAAACCAAAGAATACTACTGCCAAACCAGCAAGCACTCCTGCTACAACAGCCGGATATTTTTCCATTCCTGAAGAAAGAAGAAGAAATTCTGTGGTAAACATTCCAAAGGGCGGCAGACCAAGCACCGCAAGAAAGGCCAAGAACAAAATGGGCGTCGTGAGCGGCAAGGTTTTCACTATACCTGTTACATGACGCATTTTCGTAGAACTGTATTTCAGGAAAACGTTTCCAGCAACAAAGAAAAGGAGTGTTTTTCCCAGAGCATGGTAGAACATGTGGAGAAGCGCTGCAAAAGCCCCTACCCCTCCAAAGCCAAACCCCAGAGCCATCAGCCCAGCATGTTCAATACTTGAGTAGGCCAGCAGCCGCTTGTAATTTGTCTGAACAAAGATAAAGAAGGCGGCACACACAATGGAGAGTACTCCGAAAAATAGGAGAAGCTGTGAAGCAAAATTAAATCCCAGTGCGATATCCGTTACTCCCTTAAAACGAAGAATAGCAAAGAAAGCAACATTGAGGAGAACGCTCGACAACAATGCAGCAATTGGCGTAGGGGCCTTAGAATACGTATCGGGCTTCCAGGTATGAAGTGGCACCAAACCAACCTTGGTTCCGTAGCCTACCAAGACAAAGATAAACGCAATCTTCACGATGAGCGGCGAAAGACTGGTGACGTGTTCTTCGAGTACCGCCCAAGTCAGTGACGTTCCTCTCACTTCTGGTAGCGCCAGAAAAAGCAGCGTTCCCAGTAAACTCAAAAGGAGTCCAAGAGAATTAATAATAAGGTACTTCCAAGCAGCTTCCGTGGCTGACTGTTTATTGTAGAAACTAATGAGAAACGCCGTAGAAAGAGTGGTAGCTTCAATAGCAATCCACATGATGACCGGACTCATGGTAGCTACCGCCAAAAACATAGCAAAGAAGAAGAGTTTGAAGAGAAGGAAATACTGGCGGACGCGACGCAGACCAATGATTTCTTTTGCTACTTCTGCCTGAAGATAACCTACTGAGTATATGCCCGCAAAAGCACCAACAAGCGCGATAGTCAGCGATAAGAAGGCTCCTAAAGCATCAAGAGAAAATAACGCTGAAGCTTCTACTGATCCTCTCACGAGTACTTGAGGAATAAGACTGAGAGCCAAAAGGAGTTCCCCTACGCCAGAAAGGATCACGACCTTCTCAATTAAACGAACATGCTTGGGTTGAAGTAGCATGATAAAACAAGCGACGAGGAATGGGAGTGCGATGAGGAAGGTGAGCAGCATACAATTATTCTTCAATAAGACGTTTCATCTGAGTAACATTGAGAGACCCGAATTGCTTATAAATCATAGAAATAAAGACTTGCGCAATGATCATCCAGATAACGATATCAAAAATAATACCCATCTCAAGTGGTACAGGCTGTTTGATACCAATGAAGGCACCCAAGAGAAGGATGCTATTTTCCAGTGACAGAATACCAATCATCTGAGAGAAGGCTCCGCGGCGATTAATGAGCATGAAGATAGAAATGAGGATGGTAGCCAAGTTCAGAGGGAATAACCCAAGAGCTTCTGGCACCAAAGCAGAGAGAGGCAGAAACACCCGAGAGTAAGCAAAGAGCACCAGCGCCATAAGGACAATGAGCGTTACGGGCATCGAGAGATAATTATTAACCATGAAACGAGTACCGTAACGTCGTACTAGACGAGCAAAGAAAAGCGGAGCAATAACAGCCTTGATTAAGAGGGTGAGCAACGCTACCAATACCACCCCTCGATCCCCTTCGGTCATCCCCAATCCCAAGAGAAACAACGAAACAATCAATGACTGGATAAGATAGAGGCGAATCAAATTTCGATTCGTCTTGACCATATGAAATCCAATCGTGGTAAGAAACACCAAGAGATCGAGGGAGAAATAAAATTCACGTGAGTAGTCGAGCATAGACGTTAGAAAGTGATAGTCACAGCTAAAGCAATAATGGAAAGTATAAATGAGGTAAAGAGAAGATCAGGAACACGGAAAATTCGGAACTTCGCCATGGTCGATTCAATAAAGGCTACCGAAGCCAAAAGGACCAAGGCTTTGACTACAAACCACAACACTGCTTGAGGCAGCACTTCAAGAGAAAAAGAGGTAGCAATACCCCAAGGAAAAAAGATATTCGCCCCGAGAGCCACAAAAATAAGAAGTTTACTCCAGCTCGCCCACTCGATGAGCGCCAGACGCTTTCCGGAATATTCAAGAATCATAGCCTCATGGATCATGGTGAGTTCCAAGTGAGTACTTGGATTATCAACCGGGAATCGGCCATTTTCCGCCAAAAGCGCGATAAAAAAGGCAATAAAAGCGATAGCCAACGGCATACACGCACAGAGATGCGGCAACCAGCC
>CAYYET010000003.1:0-21591 GCA_964471075.1 uncultured Bdellovibrionales bacterium | reverse complement strand
CTCTATGCCACAAACGAACAAACCATCGTATATCCAAGTAAAGCGCTCCAGTGCTGGCTTAGGGCTTTTTGCTCTGGCGCCTATCAAAAAAGGAACGACTATCATTGAGTATATTGGGGAACGGATCCCAACCAGTGAAGGAGATGAGCGAGAAAATCGCTATATGTTCAATGTGAACAGCCGCTGGGATATTGATGGCAGCCCTCGGTATAATACGGCGCGCTACGCCAATCATTCTTGTCGACCGAACTGCGAAGCCTGGAATCGTCGAGGCCGGATTTTTATTGTCGCTAAACGAAATATCAAGGCCGGGGAAGAAATCACCTATCATTATGGCAAAGATCACTTCGAAGGCTTTATCAAACCAGCTGGCTGTCGCTGCGTGAAGTGTGACGCTTAAAGTATAATTTCTGTCATATGGCAGAAGAACTGATCTACCCAATTCGTATCAACCGCTATCTGGCTCTCCGGGGCATGGCGACTCGTCGTGGTGCTGATGAGCTTATTGAGGCTGGTTTGGTACGGATCAACGGCAAGAAAGCCGTCTTGGGAGATAAGGTGGAAAACGCTGAGACGGTGGTTGAAGTGATCAAAGATAAAAAACAACCAGCCAAGAAACTCATTTATATTGCCTACTACAAACCTCGCGGTATTATTACACATTCACCACAGGAACACGAAGAATCGATTGATCAGATTTCTGGCTTTCCGGGAACCTTTCCAGTAGGGCGGCTTGATAAAGATTCAGAGGGACTGATTCTTCTCACCAACGACGGTCGTGTGACCGAGCGACTCCTTCATCCACGTTTCAAACATGAAAAAGAATACAAGGTGACTGTACGTGAAGATATTCCGAGTAACCTGAAACGAGTACTGGAAGACGGTGTCTATAATGCAGGGGAGTGGCTCAAGGCCAAAAAAGTTGTGGTCGTGCCACCACATACGATTCATATTATTTTGACCTCCGGCAAGAAACACCACATTCGTCGTATGCTTTCCGAAGCACGACTGACGGTAGAGAAACTCGTTCGTACGCGAGTCATGGGTATTTACCTCGGGGCTCTCAAACCAGGCAAAGCCCGTGTCCTCGAAGGAGCTGCTCGCAAAGCCTTTCTCGAAAGTCTCGAACTTACAGAACTCTAAAAATCTCCTTCCTAGGAGATTTTTTCATATCCCCTTGACATACCCCCTGGGGGGTATTATGATAGGAGTATCGTAAATACTTTTTTATGCATACTGATAAAGACAAACTCATTCGTCGTCTCAAGATTATCGAAGGTCAGGTCAGGGGACTCCAGGATATGATTGCGGAAGGGGCGTACTGTATCGACGTGATCACCCAGACCTCTGCCGTGAAACAGGGACTCACGGTAGTTGAAGATAAATTGATGGAAAGTCATCTGGGCAGCTGCGTGATCAAGCAGATGAAAAACGGTCAGGAAGCCAAAGCGAAAGCAGAGATTCTCAAGGTCTATCAATTGAAGCGAAAGTAACTCTATGACTACAAAACAAACATACCCAGTAAAAGGCATGCACTGCGCTTCGTGCGCCAATATTATCGAGCGGACTTTTAAAAAGACAAAAGGAATACAAAGCGTCTCGGCCAACTATGGAACTGAGAGTGTCCAAGTAGACTTTGATCAGGAACAAACTTCTCCCGAAGCCCTTTCGAAAACACTGGAACCGCTGGGGTATTCACTCATCCTTCCGAAGCCAGAGCATCATCCTACTTCTCATGCGAGCGCTGCCGAAATGGGTATGAGCGAAGAGGAGCATGCAGCGCACTTGGGCCTCAATCAGTCCAAGGAAGAAAAAATACGCGAGATACAGCAGATGAAAAAGACTGTTCATGTCCTTTTACCACTCGCTCTTTTCAGTGGATTGCTTATGGGTTGGGAAACGGGCGCGCGGCTGGGTTTTTTGGGAGCGCCCTCATTTGTTCTCGAAGAGTTCTTTCATCATTTTCTGCCACTCATGGCGCTAGCGACGTTCTTTGTCGCAGGCAAACCGTATTTCTTGGGACTCTACCGATTCCTCCGCTATGGCAGAGCCAATATGGATACGCTTATTGGTTTGGGAACGCTCGCTGCGTTTGTCTATAGTTTTGTCGTAAGTGCTTTCGAAGAAACGCTTCGTCCGTATATCAATGTAGAAGACATGTACTATGACGTGACGATCGTGGTGATTACTTTCATTACCTTGGGGAAATATCTGGAGGCTCGTTCGAAACTAAAAACAGGAGATGCCATTGAAAAGCTTCTGAACCTTCAGGCAAAAACGGCATTGGTACTGCGTGCCGGCAAAGAGATGGAAATACCGATTCAAGAAGTACAAAAAGGGGATCATATTATTATCAAACCCGGCGCCAAGATTCCGGTAGATGGAGTCGTGAAGGAAGGGGAGTCGTATGTCGATGAGAGCCTGGTCACTGGCGAGCCAAATCCGGTAAATAAAAAAATGGGAGATGAAGTAGTGGCGGGCACGATGAACACCAGCGGCTCGTTTATTTTTGAAGCAACGAAGGTTGGTTCGGAAACGTTACTCGCTCGCATTATTGCCATGGTCGCCGAAGCGCAGGGGAGCAAGGCGCCGATTCAGGCTCTGGCTGATAAGATTTCAGCAGTGTTTGTTCCTGCAGTTTTGGTGATTGCCGTTCTGTCTCTTCTTCTCTGGTTTCTTCTGGGTACTGGTCCGTTAGGCTTTGCTCAAGCCTTATCGTATGGTCTAGTTTCTTTTGTAGGAGTACTGGTGATTGCTTGTCCGTGCGCGTTGGGCTTGGCGACGCCGATTGCCATTATTGTCGGTGTCGGTAAGGGTGCTAGGGAAGGTATTCTTATCAAAGATGCGGAAACTTTGGAAAAGTTACGCTCCGTGGATACAATTGTTTTGGATAAAACCGGCACTATCACCAAAGGCAAGCCTGAACTGGTTTCTTTGAAAAATCTTTCTTCGCTTCCAGATAAAGAAGTGATAGCACTTTTTGCAACGCTCGAAAGAAAGTCTGAGCATCCCATTGCTCATGCTGTCCTCACCTATGCACAAGAAAAAAATATTTCTGAAAAATCACTTGATTCGTTTGAAGCACTGAAAGGTAAGGGAATACAAGGAGTGATACAAGGAGTGGAATATGCCGCTGGCAACATTATACTTGCTCTCGAACACAATATTTCTTTTGACCGAAAGAGCATAGAAAAAGAAGCGTCAGAGGGGAAGACGCCAGTACTACTTCTTTCTGGTGAACAGGTGTTGGCAATAGCTCTGATTGCCGATGTCATCAAGACCGAGGCCAAGGAGGCGATCGCGGAACTTCATCGTATGGGCATGAAAACTGTGATGCTGACTTGTGATAACAACAATACGGCCGAGTATATTGCCAAAGAAGTAGGGATTGATGAGGTGGTAGCGGAAGTGTTGCCTGATGCCAAGCTTGAAAATATCAAAAGACTGCAACAAGAAGGAAGGAAAGTGGCTATGGCGGGCGATGGGGTCAATGATGCTCCCGCTTTGGCGCAGGCCGATGTCGGTGTAGCTATGGCTACTGGCACGGATGTCGCTATTGAGACTGCGGGTATCACGCTCCTTCATGGTGATATTACCAAGCTCGTCAAAGCGGTGAAACTGTCACGACAAACGATGGCACTCATTAAACAGAATCTCTTCTTTGCCTTTATCTACAATGTCGTAGGTATTCCTCTGGCGGCTGGAGTATTCTATCCGTTCTTTGGCTGGCTGCTCTCACCGGTATTTGCTGGTTTTGCCATGGCTTTTTCTAGTGTTTCGGTTGTGAGTAACGCGCTTCGTATAAAAGGAAAAAAACTGTAAGTCTATGGCATCTCTCCAAGAATACACCTTTCATGTTTCCGGTATGCACTGTCACTCCTGTGTTCTGCTTACAGAAGGCGAACTTTCCGAGTACCCAGGAGTCATGGCGGTCCACTCCAGTCTGAAGACACATTCCGTGATCGTGAAAGGAGATTTCGGGGATAAAACTCCAGAACAGATTGCCGAGGAAATGAGTATGACACTCAAGCAGCATGGCTATACGCTCTCGGTTGAAAAGCAGGAGTCTTCGGTTGAGTGGTCACAGTTTCGGATTGCTTTGCCACTGGCACTGTTTTTCGTAACACTGTTCGTTGGTCTTCAGAAAACTGGATTGGTCAGTCTCATCGGCTCCGGCGCAGTATCCTACGGTACGATTTTTCTGATCGGTGTCATTGCCTCGCTCTCGACCTGCATGGCCGTGGTCGGAGGACTGGTGCTTTCCGTCTCGGCCACGTTTGCGAAAGAAGGGGATCGAGTCAAGCCGCAGCTCCTCTTTCATGGTGGTCGGTTACTTTCATTCTTTTTCTTGGGCGGTGCGATTGGTGCCCTGGGAGCAAACTTCTCTCTCAGTACGATGGCAAGTTTTATGCTAAGTCTCGTTGTGGGTCTCGTCATGCTGCTTCTTGGTATCAATCTTCTTGATGTTTTTCCTTGGGCCAAGCGTTTCCAGCCAGCAATGCCCAAATTTCTTTCGAGACACACGCTTGGTATGACACGCTTCAATCATACCCTGACCCCGTTTCTTATCGGTGTGGCGACGTTCTTTTTGCCCTGCGGTTTTACACAGTCGATGCAGATCTACACCCTTTCGACGGGGAGCTTCCTGGCCGGCGCCCTGACCATGTTTATTTTCGCTCTTGGGACGCTGCCGGTACTGGGACTTATTAGTTTTAGCTCGTTTAGTATTGAGCGAAGCAAGAACAAAGACATCTTCTTCAAGACGGCTGGCATCATCGTGATCCTCTTTGCGCTGTTCAATATTCTCAATAGCTTTGTGAGTATTGGACTCTTGCCGCCGTTATTTAGCTTCTAACGACACGTCTATGAAAATCATTTTTGGAGGTATTCTTCTTCTGGCACTTCTCATGGGAGGTTATCTTCTTATGAGTCTTTCGGGTACAACCAGAGAAACCGAAGATGGCGCGAATGCCAATGTCAGTATAGTAGATGGGACTCAGATTATTGAACTCCGGGCTCGTGGCGGATACAGTCCAAAATTGAGCGTGGCGAAGGCGGGGATGCCGACAGTACTGCGAGTCAATACTGAAGGCACTTTTGATTGTTCTGCGGCCATTCGTATTCCGAGTCTCAAGGTGAGTAAAATGTTGCCTGCCAATGGAAGTACCGATATTGACCTGGGAACACTCGAAGCAGGATCAATTAACGGTAACTGTGCCATGGGAATGTACCCTTTTGAAATTCGGGCAGAATAACAAATATTTTTCATGAAACTGTTTCTGGTTATAGCTTTGGAAATCTTGCTCCTCATGGAAGGGATTTCTTTTTTTGTGTACCAGTCACGCACCCAAACTCCAAGAGAAGAGAAATTGCCGACATCACAAATGGTTGAGCTTGAGAAAGAAGAGACTCTCGTTTCTGTTGATGAAGAAACGGATAACTCTGCTTCGGAAAGTTTTCCTGCACCAACAGTAGAAATAAAAGATGGGGTAGCGGAACGCACCATTCATATGGGGGTGCGGCAGTGGGCCTGGGATCCGGAGGTCATTCATGCCAAAGAGGGCGAACTGGTTCGACTCATTATTCACAATGCTGATGTGAGTCATACGCTCGTGATTCCGGAATTAGGTATTGATGCCAATATTCCTGAAGACGGTGCCGTTGTTACCTTTACGGCGACTCACAGAGGAACCTTTGATTTTCTGTGCGGTACCTACTGCGGCGTCGGTCACGCAGAAATGCACGGGACACTTGTGATAGAATAAAGAAAAACATATGGATATTATTTCGCATGGGCTGTATGGGGGAGTGGCGTTTGGGAGAAAGAGTAAAAAGAGTTTTTGGCTCTCGTTCTTTTTTGGTATCGCTCCAGATCTTTTTTCTTTCGGACTTTTTACGGTCAGCGTGTGGTTGGGGTTTGTCCACGGTCTGGATTGGCAGGCTGGCCCACCGAGTGAAAGTTTGATTCCTCAGTATGTTCATACGCTGTACAATATTACGCACAGCTTTGTTACGTTTGCCGTAGTGTTCGGATTTGTTTGGTGGCTTCGGGGAAAGCCGCTCCTGGAAATGCTCGGCTGGCCACTTCATATTCTCGTTGATATCCCAACTCATTCCAGTCACTTTTTCCCGACACCGTTTCTCTGGCCGGTGTCAGACTTTCATGTCAATGGTCATCCGTGGTCCAGTCCGGAAATTTTCATCCCGAATGTTATTCTTTTGATCAGTTTGTACCTCTGGTTTTTTGTAATGCGCAAGTATCTCCTCAAAAAGTCACAAGGGGGTTGATTTTTCTTTCCAAAGGTGCTATAATAGATAGAGAAATGAAAACGGGTGCCCTTCTGGGTAGCCGTTTTTCCTTTGTATAAGGGGCAACTACACGATATGAACAAGAAAACGTCCCACAAAATGAAATCACATTCTCAAAAATCTTCATCCACCCGGTCTTCCTTGTGGTCACTTCAGCTTTCACACGATGCTTTTTACGGCATCTTTCTTTCTGTTGCTTTTTTAATAGGGGGATTACTCTTTGCGAATAGTTGGCAAATAGGGAATATGAACGTACCGATTCCTACCAAGAGCCCTCAACAAATGGTGTTTGAGAGCAAGGTAAACAAATTGGTGAGCGGCTATCCGATCGAAAAAATGCTGCCAGCTATTACGGAACAGAATAGTACGACCGCTGCCTTCTTGGTGAGCATCGCGAAGAAAGAGAGTAACTGGGGTAAACGTATCCCACGCGCTGAAGATGGTTCAGATTGTTATAACTACTGGGGTTATCGTGGCGCTGGCAGTCGCGGTATCGCCATGGGCCATGGTTGTTTCGGTAGTCCCGAAGAAGCCGTGGGTATAGTAGGGGGACGTATTGATACGCTGGTCAATGATTATCATTTCCATACTGCCAAAGAAATGATTGTTTGGAAGTGCGGTTTCAGCTGTGACGGACACAGCAATAAAAGTGTCAGCAAATGGATCGCCGATGTTGGTTACTACTACAGTAAAATGAAATAATAGGTGTCACTAGAAATAAATAGCATATCTTCAATCAGGCTCGAGTGCAGCCTGATTTTTTTATGAAGAGTCATTTTTGTTTTCATCACTTGTATAAATTAGAAATAAATGGTATAGTAATTTGACCTAAAACTCTTAGAGACCGTTTTTTATCAGGGAATAGACACACTTCTAGATTTTATGAGGCATCACACTTTATACAGAAATGAATCGTTTTCAACCAAACATAAATTAGTTATACATTTTATCGTCGCAGCAATTCTCCTTATCCTCATTGGAAAATCTTTTTTTGTTGAATCAGATTATTTTGTTCTGTATGTCTATGGGATTGCTGTTTCTTTTGTGCTGGGTCTCACTTTCTTTATAGCAGTATTCAAATATCAGGATCCAGCAGTTTTAGCTGAAATGAAAGAAAAAGAAAACCTTGCTAAGGGAATTCATCCTGAAACACCCCTGGTAAGTTGTATGGTGGCAGTATATAACGAAGCAGCTGTTATTGAGCAATGCATTCTTTCCCTTATTGATCAGACTTATTCAAATAAAGAGATAATCTTTGTAAATGATGGAAGTACTGATGATACAGCAAAAGTTCTTAATGAATATGCGAAGACTGGAAAAATTAGGGTAATTCATCAAAAAAACGCAGGAAAGAAAAGGGCTTTAGGTCGAGCTATGCGTGAAGCTCGAGGAAGTATCTTTGCTTTTTCTGATAGTGATTCCGTGTGGGCAACAGATGCTCTAGAGAAAGTGGTTAGAATTTTTAATGTATTTCCTGATGTGGGGGGGGGTAAGCGGCCACTTCCGACTTAAAAACTCAGCTACCAATATACTGACTCGAGCCCAGGATTCATGGGCCGATGGCCAGTTTGCGATTCGAAAAGCATTCGAGAGTTATTTTGGCGCCGTTACCTGTGTTTCTGGTCCACTTGCTGTCTTTCGAAGGGAAGCGGTATATAACTATATTCCAGCCTGGGAACAGGATATGTTCCTAGGTCAGGAATTCAAATTTGCTACTGATCGAACGCTTACTGGATTTGTATTAGGAAGTAAGTACGTTGGTCGTGCTCTTAAAAGGAAGTACGAAGATGATCCTTGTGTGAAGGAAATAGATTATCCTGAGCGTGATTGGAAAGTTGTGTATTCAAAATCCACTAAGTCCTGGACGATACTACCAGACACCCTTAGTCGTATTTTGAAGCAACAGATACGTTGGAAAAAGAGTTTTATTCGGAACACCTTTTTTACTGGAAGCTTTTATTGGCACAAGCCATTATTGGCTTCGCTTGTATATTATCTTCATGTGCTTTTTGTTCTAGCTGGGCCATTCATTGCCTTTCGTCATATATTATATTTACCTCTTCGTGGAAACGGAATAGCAGCGCTCATGTATATTTTTGGAATAATTTTTGTAGGGTTTCTTTTTGGCTTAGCATATCGTCTTGAAAACAGGGGGTCGGATTCGCACATTTGGATATATCGACCAGTTATGAGTCTACTTTCGACCCTTGTTTTCTCATGGCTTATATTCTATTCAGCATTCACAATTAGAAAAATGGTATGGACAAGAGGATGAGAAGAATCATCGAAATTATTTTTTTTGGACTCGTTTTCTTTCTTTTTGGAGTAGTAATTACAAAATACTTCGATTTTATTTTATTTTTTAGACAAAATGTACAAACAATTTCAAAAAATATACAAAACTTTTATAATGATAAATCTGCAGAAAATTGTGTAACTGGACAAGTTCGTATAAAGCTTGAAGATGGAGTATTGTGTCGAGATGTTAGCGAGTCTTCAAAATGGCTTTCTATATACGATACATATCCAAAGCATCCAAATGGTAAAGAGATTATCTATTCATTTTTGGATCAAGGTAGTTTAGATGAAGCTGAGGAGTATTTGCAGGACATGCATCCCGTTGAGCGATATCAACCAGCTTATATACCAGCGCCTATTACATGGACTGAGGACCCTTATAATGACCGTTACTGGAGATTCATGTTTTATAGTTTGCGTTCTACACGACATCTTTTATACGCAGGGGAGCAAACTCGAAATCCTGAGTATGATATAAAACTTAGAGAAATTCTCAATAGTTTTCTTGATGTAGGTATGTCGCAAGAAGGTGCGTGGGCTGATTATCACGCTGTGTCATTCCGAACGATGGTACTTATAAATACGTGGTCTAAGCTTCGGGAAAGAAATAGTCTTCCAGTAGATTTAAGTACAAAAATACTACAAGCATTAAAAGTGCATGGAGACTTTTTAGCTGATCGAAATCATTTTCAACCAAAACATAATCATGGACTGAATGAGGCTGTGGCTTTATATCTCCTTGCTATTAATTTTCCTGATATACCTGGCGCAGATCAATGGTTGGAGTTAAGTAAGGAAAGACTTAGTCAGGGAATCGCTTTACTTATTGATAACGATGGAGTGTTAATAGAGAATTCACCCTATTATCACTTTTATG
Source organism: uncultured Bdellovibrionales bacterium (assembly GCA_964471075.1). Lineage (GTDB taxonomy): Bacteria > Patescibacteriota > Minisyncoccia > Moranbacterales > UBA1568 > UBA1568. Next base: position 12,107 of record CAYYET010000003.1, on the reverse strand, counting down.
CACTAGAAAAATATTGGGATCTTTATCGATATTCTCAAAAGTTTAAACAGCCGATTAGTGATGTATTTGAGCAAAAACTGAAAGCAATGATTTCTTACGCAACATATATTCTCCAACCCAATCTAGAGGTACCTCTTTTGGGTGCATCGCTGCAGCGCAAGATAGGATATAGTGGAATGTTTGCTGAGATGGCAGACTCTAACCCCTATTTTAAATATGTTTTAACTCAAGGAAAACGTGGTAAGATACCGCCTCAAAAGAATATTTTTTACCCTGATTCAGGGGAAATGATTATGCGATCAGGTTGGGGAAGCGACGAAGATTTCACTAATCAAACGCAAATTATTTTTGATGTTGGTCCCTATAGGACGTCGCACAGCGATTTAGATGCTTTAAGTTTTAGTTTGTATGGTAATGGACGATCCCTGTTACCAGATTCAGGCCTCTATACATATAATGCAAACGATTACAGAAAGTATTTCCATGGTACATCTGCTCATAATACTGTGGTGGTGGATGATAAAGATCAGGCAATAGGGGCCCCCAAAGCAGGGCAGTTTATTGAAGATGGTGATGTTGTATCACAGTCAGCCGAACATGAACTTTATGATGGCGTTCAGCATAAACGATCATTAACTATGCTAGGAAAAAAGTATATGTTAATTGTTGATAAACTTACTTCTGATACTTCACATAAATATGAACAAATGTTTCATCTTTTCCCTGGTGCAGCAATATCTAGTGAGAATTTAACTGTACATGGAATAGGTAGTAATACCGAAGAACAAGTACATATCTATCAGTTGGCTAGTGATGATTTGAAGTTGTCAACAATTATTAATCAATCATCTCCGTTACAGGGTGTTTGTTCTGAACAGTATGAAAAAATTGTTCCGTGTTATTCTATAGGTTACGAAACATATAAGTCTAACGCTACCTTCATCACTTTAGTAGAAATAGGTGTTCATGATGAAAATTTAAAGACCAATATAGTAGATGGAAATAAAATAGAAGTAAATACGAGTGAGAAACAGTATTTAATCACGATGCAAGAAACGCAATCTATTCCGAAGGAAGTGAGCTACTCTGGCCCTGATCAACAGCCATCCCAGATAGATACCATTGATTCATTTGATATTCCTGATAAGTGGGGCGTTAATACCGAAGCTGCGACAGGTCAGGTTTTGGTAGCCAATAAAGCGCTAACAATTTTCTCTGGAAGAAATGCTAAAGATGCTTTTGCTACAAGAAAAGTAGATTTGGATCTCTCTCAAAAAAATCTTTTATTTCGAATGAAGGTAGAGGGCATTGATAACGTTAAAAACATTGAACTTAGACTTTCTTCAAACAATTGGAGAGGATACGCTGTTAGTAGACTGAAAAATTCCTATCGTGATAGCTATGGTAATGAATGGGTCATGGTTAGTCTGGGAAAGGGTATGTTACGTGATGCTGGGGGGCAATGGCAGTTTCATGGATCTGGATTTAATTGGGCAAATATAGATGCCATTCAGTTTAGAATTTCTACGGATCCAGGCTTAGGGGCTGCTTTATCTGTGGACAAACTAGCAACATATCCACAACAGAGCCAAGAATCAGTAGTGTTTATTTTTGATGACGGATACGAGTCTATATTACCGGCTGCAGAAATTATGAAGCACTATGGTATTAAAGGTAATATTGCAGTTATCGGTGATCAAGCTAATATAGACACATCATTACCTGGGTATCTTTCTTTAGCTCAATTAAAGGAGCTTCAAGATAAAGATGGATGGAACATGGTTAATCATTCTAGTCATCACGTTGATGCATACTCCTCGTATTTTTTAAAAAATAACTTATCTGGTTTTGAAAATGATTTATTGGCTGGTGCTAAGTTTTTACAAGATAATCAAATAAACTCTGCGCCAAATTGGTATATTTATCCTCATGGTGGTACGAATGAATCAATAAAGAATATAGTAGGGAAATATTATGCTTTTGCAAGATCGGTACAAAATCAACCAGAAGCGTATCCTTTTGGTGACCCATTGGGAGTAAAAACTCTCTCTGCAAGTGGAAGTAATGGAAGTGAGGATGGACTCACTAATCTCGCCCCGGAACAGATTGAAGCTGCTCTGCAAGATGCTAAGAAGTATGGACTATCGCTCTTTCTTACTTTTCATCGTATTCATTCGGTACCTAGTGATCGACCAGGCTATGACATAGGAGATTTTGAGAGAGTAGTAAAATTTATAGCAGAGAATAAAATAAATGTGAAAACACTCAGTCAATTTGATTCAGATAATAATGTTTCTAAATCTGACCTATTCATTAAAGAAGAGGTGCCGGGACAAATAGAAGTTACTATTGAGCAGCATAGTAATTTATTGAGACGTGTTCTGAATAAGTTGGGATTATGATGAGAAAAATTCTAATTGTAATGGGATTCTCTCTAGGTATTATATTTATTGTAGTGATAGTTTTTTGTTGCTGGCAAAAATTTTTAGAAAGTTCTTCTAAGGAAGTTAATTCTAAATTTTTATCAGATCAGAAGATTAATAATGGTGATTTTAAAAAGGTAGAAGAAATAGAATCCAAACTAAATCCCACTTCTCTTTATGAGAAGGATGACTATTTTTACGAAAATTTTGAGATAGAAAACACCCTTTTTGAAGCTGGAAGCATGAACGAGACGCAGAGTCCTTACTGGTGGCTTAATTCTGGAGGCATTTTTTACAGTGAAGGGGGAACAGGAAAAAGTGTTCAAGGAGAACTCCCGTCGGATAATTTTTGGCGAGAACTCTATAATAAAAATAACCCCTGGGAAACTGACAATGGTTTTCATCCCCAGAATATTTTTCGTTTAGTAACCAGAAATAAATGGAAAAATTTTACTCAAGAATGCTACTACAAAATAAACAAGTATATCTTGAGCGCGGATAGCCATCGAGCAGCTTCCAATGGGCTGCTTTTATTCAATCGTTACCAGGATGGGGATAATCTGTACTACACGGGTATTCGAGTGGATGGTACGGTCGTTATCAAGAAGAAGATTAAAGGAGTGTATTTCACCATGGCACAGAAGCCGCTCTACCCTGGGAAGTACGATCGGAACAAAAATCCCAACCTTTTACCTGTAGGGGAGTGGATAGGTCTCCGAAGTGAAGTGAGTGATGAGGCGGATGGGACAGTTTCTATCAAGGTATACCAAGATAAGGATCGGTCAGGGAATTGGGAGCTCGTTTTGTCTGCCACGGATGATGGTAAAAAGTACGGAGGAGCTGCTATCCGGACTGAGGGCTATGCTGGTATCCGTACGGATTTCATGGATGTTGAATTCGACGACTATCAGGTAACAGCCTTGCAATAGTGAAATATGTTTGACGATAAAAGAAATATTGCTAGATTTGAACAGAATGCAAATGACGCTGAAACTTGGAAAGGCTCAGCAAATGGACTTTTTGTTTCCTATAATCTTCTTTGGAATGAATATAAAGTTGCTATTTCGGAAATGCAATCCAGAAAAAATGGTCCAGTACCAATTAATTTTAATGTACTTGGACCAGCCCTCATACTATTGGCTATGGGGATTGAGTCCCTATTGAAAAGTGTTTGGATTAAGAAGGGAGGGAGGCATGCAGAGAATGGTAAACTCGTTAAGTCTCTTGGTTCAGGTCATGACTTAGTAAATATTGCTAATCAGATTGGAGTGATTCTTACTACTGATGAGAAGGATATATTGGAAAGACTTACTCTGTATATTGAATTTGGGAGGTATCCAGTCGGCACTTGTTGGCAAAAAGGTGCATTTAAAAAAACAAAATATGGGATTTTACCGAGACTTTATTGGGGACAGGATGATGCTGTCCTAACTAAAAAACTTGTAGATCGGCTTCGGGAGTTGAGTATTTAGTGATTCCCATACTGACTTTATGGATGTAGAGTTTGATGACTATAAAATAGAGGAGAAGAAATAAGTATAAAAAAACCGGAAGCGGGTGGGCTTCCGGTGGGGGACTGCTAGTCTTACAAAAGACCGACTTGTCCAAAGAAGGTGAGGGTAACCACTGGCATCAGTGCCAAGAGGAAAGCCATCGAAATTTCTTCGTTCTGGCTTGCGTCCTCTGCTGCTTTGAGACAGGTAGGACAGCTATCCTGTTGAGACTCGAGAGTCTCCATTGTTACGTCTGACATACGTTTGTATGTTTATTTTTTTGCCTGCCCTCCGCAGGCTTTGTTAAAAGAGGGGTTGAGAAAGAAAAAACGGGTACAGACTTGCGTCGCACACCCGTTTTTCATTTCTCAACATATCTATTATAGCACCTCTAAAGCAGAAAGTCAAGGGGAAATCTTGTGAAGAGGTAAGGAGAAAGTGGTTTGACAGAGTATGCGTGTGGTATATACTGAGTATGTATAGTCAACTTTACATATGAAAGAGGGTATAAAAAATCGAGTATTCGAGATTCGCCAAAAGATGGGGTGGACTCAAGAAGAACTGGCGTTAACGGTAGGAGTAACTCGTCAGACAATCATTGCATTGGAAAAGGGGAATTATATCCCATCAGTATTGTTGGCGTTAAAAATCGCTCGTTGGTGTCAGCAACCAGTAGAAAAAGTTTTTATGTACCATTATGAAAAATAATTTGAAAGAAAGTAGTATTGTCTGTATTTTGGTTATCCTTCTTTTGTTTTTAGTAAATCCTTTTGATGTCTTCATGCCGACCATGATGGAAATGTTGGTGGTAGCGATGGCCGGACTCCTTTTTCTGGTCTTCGCCGGTTTCTTCTGGAAAGAAAAGGCCCTGGATGAACGGGAAGAGCTACATCGTTTTTTGGCAGCACGCTTTGCGTATCTCGTTGGAGCAGGTATTTTAATGTTTGCGATATTGGTACAGAGTTTTGCTCATCATATTGATACGTGGATTATTGTGGCTCTCATCGGAATGTTGGTTGCCAAGGTATTCGGTCGAGTATACGCTGAGCGGAAATACTAGTTTCTCTCTATAAAGAAAGGAGGTGAAAAACATGAGTAAAAATATTTTATTAGTTCTCGTGTTGGTACTTGTGGCCGTGGCTGGTCTGTGGTGGTACATAGCTGATCAAAAAGCAATGAGTGATAAGGCTATGATGGAGGAGAAGACCATGATGGAACAAAAGGCTGCAGAAGCTGCTATGAAGGAAAAAGATGCCATGGTGAAACAAGACGATAGCATGATGTCACAGAAGAACGATGCCATGATGGAGAAAGATGAAGATCCTTCGATGATGAAGGATGATAATGCTATGATGGACAAATAATGCGATCGGGGTGGTTTCTCGAGGGCCACTCCTCTTGGCATCAGTTGTTCAGTAATAACAAAGTATAAACATATGGGACTACTTCTTTTATTCGCCTTTCTTTCTGGTGTGGTGACAATCTTTGCACCTTGTATCTGGCCAATACTTCCCATCATTCTCTCGTCGGGTGTTTCTGGCGGTGAAAAGAAGCCTCTGGGCGTGGTCATGGGACTCATGGTGAGCTTTACCCTCTTCACTCTGACCCTTTCCTATATTTTGAAAGTAGTGCCGATTGACCCGGATACGTTGCGTTTATTGGCAGTAGCGGTCATTAGTCTCCTTGGTTTTACACTGGTTGTACCAGCGCTTGGCCGTTTGTTAGAGGGATGGGTCAGTCGATTGAGTAGTGTAGGGGGCGGAATGTTTCAAAAGCAAGATGGTTTCAAAGGAGGATTCCTAACGGGCTTTGCTCTTGGTGTAGTATGGTCGCCTTGTGCTGGACCCATTCTTGCTACCGTAGCAACACTGGCTGCTACTCAGACTCTTAATCTTTCTGTGGTCTTGGTTACCATTTCATTTGTCGTAGGTGTCGGCGTTCCACTTTTTATTCTTGCTCTTTTGGGACAACATATTCTCACAAAAACGAGAGTGCTGTCCCCGTATACTAGTTGGATTCAACGGGTGTTCGGAGTGATTATGATTCTTTCCGCAGTCGCAATTTATACTGGTTATGATCAAGTACTGCAGGTAAAGTTTGCTGAATTCTGTTCAGCGAATGGTATCAATTTTCTTGACCGTTTTCAGACGAATGATGCGGTTACTCAGGCGCTAGAAAAACTGCGCCAGCCCAGTGATAGCAAAAGAACCTTACAGGTGTTGAGTCTTGGAGAAAAAGCTGAACTTTCTAATTATGGAGCGGCACCGGAATTTACCGGTATTATGAATTGGCTGAATGTTGATAAGCCGCTCAGTGTAGCGGACCTGCGAGGCAAAGTGGTGTTGGTCGATTTCTGGACGTACAGTTGTATTAAATGTATCCGTACCTTACCGTATCTGACGACCTGGTACGAAAAGTATCATGATCAAGGACTGGTGATTATTGGAGTACATACACCGGAATTTGAGTTTGAGAAAAAAACAGCCAACGTGGCTGATGCTCTAGAACGTTATGGTATCAAGTATCCCGTAGCCCAAGATAACAACTATGCCACCTGGCAAGCCTATAATAATCACTACTGGCCAGCCCATTATTTGATTGATGCCAAGGGCGTGATTCGGGAGTATCACTTTGGAGAAGGAAATTACGAAGAAACCGAAAGAGCTATTCAAGAACTTTTACAAGAAGCCGGACAAACCGTTGATGATTCACTGTCTCAAGTTTCGGGAGAAACGGGAAGTGAGCGACAAACTCCGGAGACCTACCTAGGCTTTGGACGCATGGAACGCTTTGCTTCACCAGAAGGAAAACAGACTGGTACGCATTCTTTTACTCGGCCTGCTACGTTGGCGCTTCATCAATTTGCCTATCAAGGAACATGGAAGGTAGAAGAAGAACGTGCGGTAGCGACGGATCAAGCGACACTCCAGCTTCATTTTCAAGGAAAGAAAGTTTTCTTGGTCATGGCCCCCGAGGCGTCAGGGGAAGTGAAACAGGTACGGGTGCTCCTCGATGGAAAACCAGTTGAGCTCAATACATCAGGAGCTGATGTCCATGATGGCACCGTAACGGTAGATGAAGATCGTCTTTACGAACTGATAAACCTCCGCGATGCTTCTGAAGAGCACACCCTAGAGCTTCTTTTTGAGGACGGGACGGCGGTGTATGCCTTTACTTTCTCTTGAAATGCTTACTGGAAAGAATACGGCTGGTCCGGTATACTAAGAGAAATACTAATTTTGATCTATGAGAACAATGATGTATGGAGGACTCCTCCTCTTGGGAACGCTCATCCTTGCGGGCTGTACCACTCCTGAAGTCCGAGCACCCAAAACTGACGATGGCAATCTCGACTTTAGTACCATGAAGCAAGCGGCAGAGCAAAAAGAGGTTTCCCAGCAAGACACTAAACCAGTAACCACCAAAAAAATGTACTCCTATCCACCCGTTGTTTCTATCGATGCTCAGAAAAAGTATACGGCTACGCTCAAGACGAGTGCAGGAGAAATTGTGATTGATCTTCATGCCAAAGAAACTCCGATTACCGTTAATAACTTTGTCTTCTTAGCGAAAGAAAAATTTTACGATGGGACTATTTTCCATCGGACCATTCCGGGCTTTATGATCCAGGGAGGGGATCCACAAGGAACGGGTATGGGTGGCCCAGGCTACAAGTTTAATGATGAATCGTTTACGGGAGAATATACTCGAGGAACCGTCGCTATGGCCAATGCTGGACCGAATACCAATGGCAGTCAGTTCTTCATTATGCATAAGGATTATGCTCTGCCAAAAGACTATGTGATTTTTGGAACCGTCACCAAGGGCTTGGAAACAGTAGATGCTATTGCTGAAGCCCCAACCAAGTCTGGAGGAGAAGGTTCAACCCCAGTCAATCCAGTGACGGTGGAATCAGTGACTATTACAGAAGAATAAGGAATGTCTCAAACAAAAAACCTCCCCATTCGGGGAGGTTTTTCTTTAGGTGGTCTGGATAGGCGCTTCTTTTTCAGTAAACCAGATGCGATAGATAACGGGAATAAAGAAGAGTTTAGCCACTCCAGAGAAGGTGAGCCCAGCAATAATCGCCCCACCGAGTCCCTGCCAAATAGGATCGGAGAGGGTGATCGGAATCAAACCGACAATAGTGGTCAGGGCCGTGAGGAGAATGGGTTCGAGACGACTGGCCGCTCCTTCGCTAATAGCTTGAGAGAGCGGAAGACCACTTTCCATATTGCGATTAATCTTGTCGACCATGATGATGGAATTATTCACCACGATACCAAAGAGCGCCAGGATACCGATAAGGGAAGGAAACGAGAGCGGAATACCGAAGAGGGAGAACATAATAAAGACACCAGAGACCGCCAGCGGAATAACTAGCAGCACAATCAATGCTTTGCGGAAGGAATTGAACTGGATAGCCATGGTACCAAAGATAAGAATAGCCGAGAGGAGCATCGCCTTGAGAATCGACTGTACTGACTTGTTATTTTCCTCATTGACACCACCTGTTTTCCAGCTATACCCATCAGGAAGATTCAGGGTATCGGCATATTTTTCCAAGTCAGCGTTAATCGTACTGACTGAGTAACCTTCGGCTACGCCAGCTGAGACCGAGAGAGTGCGTTTGCCATCTTCTCGAGTAATCAGGGTTGGATTGGGTTCAATGGTCATGTCACCCAGACTTTTCAGAGGGAGAGGGCCATGAGCCGTAGGGACAGAAATAGTATTGATCACTTCTGGGTGTTCCAAAGCATTGGCTTCGCCAAAGCGCAGTACGATATCAAAGGTGTCATCTTTGAGATGAGCATCACTTTTGATAGTGAACCCACTGCCTAGGGTACGCAGGAGAAAGGCGGTATCATTTTCTGTGAGTCCATTTTCAGCCAGTTTTTCCTGAGAAGGAGTAAAGACGAGCTTACTTGAACCACTAGTAATAGAGGTTGATACCTTATCAATGCCCGGTTCTTTCTCTAGATACTGGTGAACTTCTGCGCCGTAGGATTGAAGCTTTGAAAGGTCGTCGCCAAGGAGTTTCAATTCAATGTCACTACCGGCTGGCGGTCCACCTGAAAGCTGGCTGGCTGAAAATGTTCCCTTGTTGTAACTGGCAAACTTTTTGTTGAGATCAGCCACAATTTCTCCAGAGGTATGTTCACGCTCCTTCGCCTTTTCCATAATCATAGTAAAGAGCAGGTTATTCCAATCTTTACCCGTAACAAAGTTGTCTGTTGGCGGAGCCGCTCCTATTTCTGCCAAGACAAAGCGAGATTCTGGATAATCTCGAAGCTCTTCCAGCATGGAAACGGCCTCTTTGGTACTTTCAGCGAGAGTAGTGTTCTTTGGAAGTTCAATACTGATATAGATCGTATCCTGATTGTCTTCCGGAAAAAACTCGTTTACCACATATCCCAGAGGAACGAGAGCATAGGAGAAAAGGGAGAAGATAATGAGGGCCGCGATAGTTTTGCGACGAGCACTCTTGGAATCAAGAATACCGGCAATAAAACGTTCATAACGATGAGCCAGAGGATCAAAGTTAAAGAGACCGTCTTGAGAAAGTTCATGGAACTTACGGAAGAAATTGGCAAAGTGCGATTCTTCGTATTGATGGAATTCACTGCGCACGAATTTTGATACCTTGCCAATCAAGAAAAGAATGAATAACGCTCCGACAAAGAGTGGGATTTTGGCTGGACCAGCGGGAATCAAAACAAAGAGTAATCCGGCCAGAGCAAGGAACAGGAGGGTGTACGTAAGAATGACGACTCTTCGCGGAAAGGATCCTTTGAGAAGGAGGGCCATCAACGGAATCACAATGAGGAGGGCAATAGCGGCTGAGATAGCGAGCGATGAGGAAACCACGATGGGAATCGGTTTGATGAATTCACCGATAATACCAGAGGCCAAGAGAAGCGGCAGGAAAGCCCATACCGTGGTAATCGTGGTAGTGAAAATAACCATGCGGAAGTCGCGCCAAACGAGGAGCGCCACTTCGTCTGGGGTAAATTTCCCTGTGCGCTCATAACTCGCCATGGCCGAGATAATCACGATAGCATTATCAACCAAGATACCCAAAGCCAGGAGCAGGGAAAATAAAGCAATGAAGTTAATCGAGATACCGGAGGCATTCATCACCAAAAAAGTGCCCAAGAAGGTGAGGGGAATGGCCAGCGCAGCGATCACTGATTGACGTAAACCAAAGAAGGTAAAGAGTACGGTAAAGACCAAAAGAATCGTCAGAGCAAAATCATGAAACAGTTGATCAAAACTTTTCTTGATTTCTTGAGCGCCATTGAAGACTGGTTCAAAAAGAAAACTGTCATGATATTCGGTGCGCAGCTTGGTGGCCGTATCAAGAATGGAGGCTACTGTTTCAGTGGCGTCAGCATTATCAGTTTTGAATACCGAGAACACAATGCCGCGAGTAGCAGTGGTATCATGATCGGCATAGAAACTTTCTGGAGCGTTGCGAGCGGGCTCTTGAGTGATGGTCGCTACGGTTCCCAAAGGGATAGTGTCACCATTGAGCACAATCGGTAAGGCGCGGAGATCCGCCACTGAGGTCGCGGCCGTAGATTGAGTGAGAGCAAAAGAAGTATGATCAGTACTGACGTTACCAGCTGGATGATTACTAATAGCACTTTGGATACTCGAAGCAATGGTAAGGGGACGGAGATTTTTTTCGGTCAGCACTTCAGGCTTCAAGATGACATTGATCTCATCTTCGCGACGATAGGATACAGAAACACTTTCTACGCCAGAGAGATCTTTCAGGCGTTCTTCGAGCGTGTCAGAAATGCGACTGAGCGTTGCGCCGTCAACATTCCCAGAAAGAACGAAGTTAATAACTGGTTGATTCTGGAAATCAAGCACCTGCACTTGTGGGGTCTCGGCATCTTCAGGTAAGTCATTCACTCCATCAATAGCGCTCTGGATATCACTCTTTGCTTTTTCTGGATCAGTACCAGAGCTGAATTCAATATTGAGGGTGGAGACATTTTCCTTGGACACTGAGGAAACCTTTTCTACTCCGGACAAACCGTTTACCGCATCTTCTAATGGTACCGTGACGAGCTTTTCGACATCTTCTGGGCCAGCCCCAGGGAAAGGAGTGGCTACAAAAACAATCGGTATTTGGATATTCGGATTGAGTTCTCGAGGCAACGAGAAAAAGGTTACCAGGCCGGCACCGGTAAGGGTGAGAACAATCAGGATGATGGTTCGAACATTGCGAAAATAAGAGGCAATCAGGGTATCTCTGAGGCCCTGATCAAAAGTCAGGCGCTCCAGGAAAGAGGATTCTTTTTGCATAGCACGTTAGTTGGCAAGAGATACTTGATCTCCTGCTATGACGGAACGATTTAAGAGGATATGATCATTTTCTTCGAGTCCAGAAAGAACAGAAGCAAAACTGCCATAAAGATTTCCTACCATGATCGTTCGAGCTTCTGCTTGGCCATCGTGCTCTACAAGCACCCACGCTTGGGTGTCATCCTGAAAGATGGCGTCGAGTGGCACCAACGTAAAATGAGGCATCCCTTTCTTCAGAGGAAGATTCATGCGCAAGAACTCACCATTGGTAATCTTACTGGTCATGTCAGGGGAGAGAGTAAAGAGGACAGAAAAGAGACCATTCTCATTTTCGCTTTGGGCGAAATAGGTAGGAAGAAGAGAAAGAGTGGTGTCACCAATGGTCAGCTGCGCTTCTTTTGTTGGGTCAAACAGACGAGCAGTTTCCGGTTCAAGGAAAGCCTCAAGCGTAGTAGCACCCGTAGGGGTACTGATAGTCGCTAATACTTGGCCTGCAGAAACGCTGTCGCCTCTCTTGACGTTAATACTTTGAACGGTTCCTGAAGCAAAAGTTTTTGGTTTCAGTACCGCATCACTGACGTTACTGATCTGAAGAGACAAAGCATTTTGTTCAAGGGTACTGTGCCGTGTAGCCCGTTCTTTTTTTAGTTGTTCCAAAGCCACATCTTGTTCAGCGTCTGTCATACTGGAGTCATGACGAATTCTTTTCTCTTCCAGAGCAGTAATATCTTTGTCGATACCGGCCAATTCTTCGGTTAAACGAGCTTGTTCAGCAGCGAGTCTTTTTTGAAGTTCCGCGCTGCCACTCTGGTAGTCACTGGTCAGCGTCAAAAGGGTTTGTCCTGAAACGACTCGTCGTCCTGGAGTAGTAAGG
>CAYYET010000002.1:0-25642 GCA_964471075.1 uncultured Bdellovibrionales bacterium | reverse complement strand
CCAAGCGTTTGCAAAAGATCGATGCCGAGCTCGAGGAAGCCACTGCACAGTTGGACGCTGCCAAACAAGCTTTTGAGCACGTCAGTGACGGTCTTCATCGGGAACAAGGAAGGTTGACTGGACTTCGCCTGAGGGGTGAAGATTGGCTGCGCAGACAGGCAGAAGCAGTCTCTTCATGAAAGGTTTTTCACAAGGCTCTTAACAGGAAACTGTTGAGCCTTTTTCTTTTTCTCTGAGCCATTTTTTGGTATACTACAGGCATGGAAAAAATTATTATGTATAGTGATGGAGGGTCGCGGGGCAATCCGGGACCAGCAGCTTTGGGCGTGTATATTGAGACCTTGGAGAAGCGTTTTGGTGAGTTTTTAGGTACCAAAACAAATAATGAAGCTGAATACATGGCTATTGTTGCTGGACTCAAAAAAATTAAAGCACTTATTGGCAAGGAGAAAGCTAAGAAATCAGCCGTGGAATGTCGTATGGATTCGGAGCTGGCCTGCAAGCAGCTCAATCATGAATACAAGATTGAAAATGAAAAACTACAACCACTCTTTTTCCAGGTATGGAATCTTATGCTTGATTTCAAAGAGGTACGGTTTGTGCATGTGTATCGAGAAAAAAACACAATAGCTGATGCTGAAGCCAATAAAGCTATGGATCAGGCAGCAAAACAAAAATCCTTACTCTAAAAATATGTTCCGCAAAAGAAACATCATTATTGTTCTGGTCATCTTGGTTGGAATGGGCGCGTGGTGGTATTTCCGGAGCAAGGATACCGGAGAAGCAGTGCAGACAGAAACGGTACGGCGAGGCGATGTAGCAGAAACAGTGAGTGTTACAGGAGAACTCGTGCCCAATGAGTATGCTGATCTTTCCTTCCCAGTCGTTGGAACTATTGATGCTGTTCTTGTGTCCTTGGGTGATACAGTAGAAAAAGGAAAAAAACTTCTTTCTCTGGATCGAGAAGTTCTGTACTCGCAGTGGCAGGAGGCGCAGCTAGCAGCTCGTATTGCTGAGGAGAACGAAGGGTCAGTACGACGTAACCGCGGTGATGTGTATACGCCGGAAGATATAGCGGCCAAAAAATTAACCTCTGAGCAGGCCCGACAAAAAGTAGCTACTTTGCAGAAAGAGATGCAGGAAAGTATTCTCTACGCGCCTTTTGATGGGGTTGTCTCTCAGCTTGATGCCCGAGTAGGAGAAGTAGCCACATCGGGCAATACCTTGGTGCGGGTATCTCAACCCAATGATTTGTTACTCGAGGCGCGAGTACCAGAATCAGATATTGCCAATATTGCTCTTGGTATGAAAGCACAAATAACGTTTGATGCTCTGTCTCATGATGATGTCTTTGAAGGAGAAGTGGTTCATATTGACCCTGCTTCTACCGTAGTACAGGATGTGGTTTCTTATAAGGTGAAGTTTCGTCTCAATCGTTTGGATGAGCGTTTGAAAGAAGGGATGACCAGTGATATTGATATTGAGACAGCGAAACGAGAGGGTGTTCTCTGGGTGCCGTATCGTGCCCTTACCAAAGAAGGAGAGAAAACCTTTGCTCAAGTGAAGCAGGCAGATGGTACTTTTACCAAAAAAGAAGTAGTGACTGGTCTTGAAGGGGATGAAGGAACGGTCGAAGTACGTTCAGGGCTAAATGAAGGAGACCAGGTGACTATTGGTGCCACTCAAAAGAAATGACTTTGATAGCAGTAAAAAATCTTGAAAAAGTGTATGACAATGAGGGGGTAAAGACTCGCGCTTTAGTGGGTGCGAGTTTTGACGTCGAAAAAGGTGAGTTTATTTCTATCATGGGTCCTTCTGGTTCTGGGAAATCGACGCTCATGCAATGTTTAGGTCTCTTGGATCGAGCTACCGGAGGAAGTTATTTCTTAGACGGGAAAGATGTGACTCAGTTTGCTGATGATGATCTGGCCAAGCTGCGGAATAAAAAAATTGGCTTTGTCTTTCAAGCCTTTAACCTCTTGCCGAAAACAAGTGTAGCGGAAAATGTAGAACTCCCACTGCTCTATGATAATGATCCAATAGAATCTAATGCTACACGGGTCAATGCCGCACTTGAGGCCGTAGATATGCTTCATCGAGCGCAGTATCTCTCCAATCAGCTTTCTGGTGGTGAAAAACAACGTGTCGCTATTGCCAGAGCTCTCGTCAATGATCCGGAGATTATTTTTGCCGATGAACCAACGGGAAATCTTGATTCCAAATCAGGCCTTCAGGTCATGGCTATTCTTCAGGCACTCAACGATGCTGGCCGGACTATTATTTTGGTGACCCATGAAACTTCGACGGCTGAACATGCTAAAAGAATTCTGTTTATGAAGGATGGGGAAATCGTTGATGATCAACTGGTAGCGCATCGCCGCTTTGCCAAAGGTGAGACTGAACTCAAATGAAAATCTCTGATCCCATTAAAATTGCGTATCGTTCACTTACTACTTCCAAACTTCGCTTTGCCCTCACGGTTTTAGGAGTAGTTATTGGAGTGGCAGCGGTCATTATGGTCATGGCCATTGGAGCCAGTGCTCAAAAGTTGGTCCTTTCTCAAATAGAAAATGTCGGATCGAACCTGGTAGGAATTTTGCCGGGAGCATCGGAAGAGACGGGTCCACCGGCGTCTGCCATGGGTATTGTCACTACGACCTTTAAGAACGACGATCTTAAAGCATTGCGAGAGCGGCGTAATGTTCCGCATCTTCTAGCGCTTTCTGGCTATGTGAGCGGTTCAGCTACCATTGAATCAGATACAGAATCTTTTGAAGCCAGCTTTCAAGGAGTGTCGCCAGATATGATTGAGGTAGAAAATATTGCCGTAGAACAAGGGCGTTTTTTTGCTCCGGAAGAAGAAAGTGATTTGTCCCGGGTGGTAGTATTGGGAGCAAGTCGGGCCAAAGATTTATTTCCTAATCGTGATCCTATTGGCGAAACCGTTACCATCAAGAAAAACCTTTTTAAGGTTATCGGTGTGTTGGAAGAACGTGGCTCAGCCGCTTTTTCTAATCCGGACACTATGGTCTATGTGCCGCTCGAAACCGCTCAAAAAATTCTTTTAGGCATTGATTATTTGAATTTTGCTCGTGGTAAAGTAGATGCGCCAGAAAATATTGAACGTACCATGGCCGATATTACGACTACTTTGCGGGATCAGCATGATCTGGAAGACGATGAAGAGTCTGACTTTTCTGTGCGGAGTACCAAGGCGGCTTTAGGGATACTGACAAACATTACGGATGTACTGACCTATTTCCTGATCGCCATTGCTTCACTTTCTCTTTTGGTTGGTGGCATTGGTATCATGAATTCCATGCTCATTTCTGTTTCCCAGCGGATCCGAGAAATTGGCCTGCGTAAAGCAGTGGGAGCGCGACCGCAGCACATTATCATTCAATTTCTTATCGAGTCATCCTTTATTACCCTTCTCGGTGGCTTTATTGGTATTTTCTTTGGTGTAGGCATTGCCTATCTCGCTTCGCTTATTATTCCGCAGTTTGGCTACGACTGGCAGTTCTTGGTTCCGTTTTCTTCAGTGGTTATTGGTTTTACCGTATCTTTGTCTATTGGTATGATCTTTGGTCTTTATCCTGCAATTAAAGCCTCGCATGTTAGTCCTATGGAAGCTCTGCGCTATGAATAATGCTCTCATTAAACGTATTTCTATTCCGCTCTTCTTTGCCTTGCGGACCATTCGAACGCACAAGGCTCGAACAGCTCTCGCTCTTCTAGGGGTAGTTATTGGCGTGTTTGCAGTAGTGGTTGTCACTTCCTTAGGTGAGGGAGTGAAAGGATTTGTTATAGCACAGACAGAAAGTTTTGGGAGTAATCTGATTCAAGTAGAAGTAAAGCTTCCTAATACGACTGCCATGTCAACGGAAAACTCAACTTCTCGAGCTCAAGGAACACAAATTACGACGCTCACGGTAAAAGACGGCGAAGCTATTGCTAAACTGCCGAATATTGAAGCGGTCTATGCAGGAACGATTGGTCAAGAACGAGCGACTTACGAATCCATTGGGAAGAGAATCTCGCTTTTTGGTACCGGGGCCGACGTGCCCTTGGTAGATGAAAACGCTAAACTGGAAAGCGGACGTTTCTTCTCTCAAGAGGAAGATACGAGTTTGGCACGGGTAGTGGTATTAGGCAGTGAAACGAAGGAAACTTTTTTTGGGGAGAGTGATGCATTGGGTCAATCAATTACCCTGAAGGGTGAAAAGTACCGGGTGATCGGAGTATTAGCTCCTCGTGGGACAGCGGCATTCTTTAATCTTGATGCTTTTACCTATGTGCCGGTTCAAACACTTCAGAAGAAGATCCTGGGAGTGGATTACGTACAATTTGTTTCGGTGAAAATGAAGGATCAAGGGAAAGAAGCGGAAACAGTGGCAGATATTGTAGCGCTTCTTCGCAAGCGTCACGATATTGATGACCCGAATAAGGATGATTTTTCAGTCACTTCTACCAAAGAGGCTCAAGAGACACTGGAAAGCGTGCTGAGTTCTGTTTCGCTGCTCCTTTTAGCGTTGACCTCTATTTCTCTAATCGTGGGCGGGGTAGGTATTATGAATGTCATGTACGTCTCGGTCTCAGAGCGAACCAGCGAGATTGGATTACGCAAAGCCGTTGGAGCAACTTCAAGAAGTATTCTGCAGCAATTTCTGTTTGAAGCGCTCATCATTACGCTTCTTGGAGGATTATGCGGAATTCTTTTGGGGATGCTTCTTACTGTTGGTCTAGGAATACTCTTCAAGGTGCTCGGTTTTGCCTTGCCGCTTCATTTTTCTCTCCAGTCGTTTCTCTTTGGAGCTGGTTTTTCAATGGCTGTGGGTATTATTTTTGGTCTCGCTCCAGCCTATCGAGCAGCAGCGCTTACTCCTATGGAAGCCTTGCGTAAGGATTAGAAAGAAACTTCGCTTTGGGTCGTGTATTTTTCTACGCGATCCTTTTTCATTTTCTTCGCTTTCTCCTCAGAAATTTCTCGTCCCGTTTTTTTGTCGATGTAAATAGTTTTAGCAGGGAGTGGTGGCAGGGGAATATTTTCCTTAGTGGCTTCAGCTTGGTATCTTGTGAAGCCCGTTTCTGGAAATTTTTTTAAGGCTACATCCATAAAGGCGCGCCAGATCGGAGCCGCTACAAAGATCCCATCCGCTCCTGGAGCCATGGGGTGATTATCATTGTTGCCGGCCCAGACAGCCACCGCAATGGAGGGGGTGTAGCCAACGGTCCAAGCATCGCGGAAGTTTTGCGTGGTACCAGTTTTGGCCGCTACTTTCACTCCGGCAGGAAAAGCCAAGGGGCTATGGGGACCAAAGATAGGGGTGCGAGCGTCGTTATCAGAAAGAATAGAGTTGATTTTTCGTGCCACTTCTTTGTCGAGCACTTGTTTCTTTTCTACTAGATCATGAAAAGGAAGGACTTCACCGTTACGATCTCTTACTTCACTAATCGTTGTGGTAGGATGAGTCATGCCTTCTTGTCCGAAGACGGAAAAAGCATTGGCCATATCAAGAGGTCTCACTTCAGCCCCACCGAGTACCAGAGACAAACCGTAACGCTTTGGATCAGTCAGAGTGGTGATGCCCATACGGGTAGCGGTGTCGATGGTATCCGCTACGCCAGCCAGGCGCAGTACCTGAACGGCGGGCACATTGAGTGACATAGCGAGAGCCTGTCGCATAGTCAGTAAACCATGAAACTTTCCATCGTAGTTTTGTGGCGTATAGTCGTGACCTGAACCATCTGGTCCAAAGTTAATAGGCATATCGTAGATTTTGGTTTCAGGTTGATAGCCTTTACCAAAAGCAGTGGCATAGGCAAAAGGCTTGAAGGCTGATCCTGGCTGGCGCTTTTCAATGACGACATTGACGGCGCCATCAATACTTTGATCAAAGTAATCTTTTGATCCAACAACCGAGAGTACTTCTCCGGTCTTAGCATTCAGGGCAACGAGCGCAGCATTGGTAGCGCCACGAGCGAGATTTCTTTGTGCTCCCTCACGAACCACTTGTTCGGCATTCTTCTGAAGATCGAGATCAAGGGTAGTAATTATTTTCAAGCCACTGGTGCGCAGTTCTTCTTCAGAGAATTTTTTCTTGAGTTCATCGATAACCATAAAGACGAAATGCGGAGCAATAATCCTGGCTTCTCGTGGCATGATATGGACGAGCGTATCAGTAGTCAGAGTACGATCTAATTCTTCTTGGGAGATAAATCCCAAAGCATACATCTTTCGGAGAATTTCCTTTTGTCGTTGTTTTAATTCATCAAGATGAGCGCTGTAGGGAGAAAAGTAGGTTGGAGCATTCGGAAGAGCGGCGAGAAGCGCGCTTTCATCGAGCGTTAGTTCACTGGCATGCTTTTGGAAAAATACTTGAGCCGCTGCTTCAATGCCATAGCTATTGGCTCCATAGGGAACCGTGTTGAGATACATGTCGAGAATCTCATCTTTTGAGATCGTCCGATCAATTTTGATAGCGAGGAGTGCCTCACGAATTTTTCGATCAAATGTTCGTTCCTTGGTGAGAAACAAAGCTCGGGCCAGTTGCTGAGTAATAGTAGAACCACCTTGCTCAATTTCGCCACTTGCCAGATTAGCGAGGATGGCGCGCAGGATAGAAGGAGGATCAATCCCTTTGTGGGTGTAGAAATGAATATCTTCGGAAGCGATCGTGGCCAGCCGAACCTGCTCTGGGATAGCATCATGTTTCACGAGAACGCGATTTTCTTCATCATACAGGCGGTACAACTCGACTGTGCCAGTCCGATCATACAGGGCGGTAGGAAGTTTCCAAGAGTATTCACGGATATGATCAATACTGGGGATGCCAAAGAAGTAAATAGCGATCGCTCCCAGTCCAAGGCCGCTTGCAATAAGCGTCAGGGCAAAAAAAGTTTCGAAGAGTACGGTGGCAAAGGATTTTTTCAGAAAAGCGGGGCTCATAACAAGTTTTTGAGGAATCTCTGTATATTATGTTACAGTAAGAGTATATTTTCCTTCTGTCAAACCTATGAAATTACCCGTCTGGAAACCGCTTTATTTACTCCTCAAAGTCTTTGGTTGTCCTGTGGTCTGGGAAGTGTCTATTGGAGCCGTCGTCTTTCAAAAAACACCACAGGGTCGGCAGTACCTCTTGCTTCATTATCCCAGTGGCCATCTTGATTATGTCAAAGGTCACGTAGAAGAAGGGGAAACGGAAGAAATGACACTGCGTCGGGAAACAGAAGAAGAGTCAGGGATTACAGAGCTTGAAGTATTCTCTCGCCGAGTCAGCATTCGCTATTTCTATGTAGCCAAAGGAACAGAAAGAGAGAAACGCATTCGTAGTGGTGCAGGCCTCTGGATTTTTAAACAGGTACATTTTTATCCTGCTGAAACGAGAACCAAAGATGTAGTGATTTCTCATGAGCATCAAGGGTTTGTCTGGGAGCCGTATGATATTGCTTTGAAGCGTCTTACTTTCCCCAATGCCAAGCGTGTTTTGACAGAAACGGAAGCCTATCTCAATAGTTTGTAGGAAAAGAAAAAACCGTGAGAGTGTTACTCGTACACGGTTTAGTTGAATTCACTGCCTGGATTTCATGATCCCGGGAACAATGATCCTGGTGCCCATGAGCCACGGCAACTCTTTTTCAAAATTGGATATGCCCACGCCCCAGCGTCGCAAGCCGCCATTCCAGCGGAAGGAGACGGCGACTTTTTTTCTGTCCTTGTCCAGGACATAGATGACACTGATTTGATGGCAACTCGTTTTCAGGAGGCCTTCTTGACCTGCTGGTTGTGCCATGAGGAAGCCGATGATGTTGTGGGGTTCGATGAAATGATCACCGAGATGACCGCCAGGGAGGAGCGCGACGATGTCCTCATTGGAACCACCCCAGTGGTTCACATCGCATCCGACGTAGGACTGACTGGAGAGAGGACTGGATCCGAGTATCGTGCGGTTCAATCGTTCCCATTGACCTCCAGTCATGACCCCGTGATCTCTGTCGAAAAACTCCTCGAGATTGGGCGGATCCCAAGGGTCAAGGATGGCTGAGGACACAGGCTTGAATCGATGAGTCTCCGTGATGATAGGGAGCATGTTCTTCTCCTCTGGAAAAGGACTCTTCTGTGCGCCAGAAGTGAGCGGTTTGAGATGTGAATCTGTAACTTCCAATTAAGCTCCCAAGATAGGTTTTTGTCAAGAAAAATTTGATACGAGAGACCACTCTTTACAAAATTGATTTTTTATAGCATAATTCACATCTATGCTGACACTCAAAAATGTTCGGAAAATCTTTGGTGAACGCCGGGTCCTGGAGCGAATTTCTTTTTCTTTGGGCGAAGGGCAAAAAGCGGCTCTCGTTGGTCAAAACGGCGTGGGTAAGTCAACGTTGCTTCAGATCATTGCCGGAGTGGAATCCCATGACCGCGGTGAAATTTTGAAGCCTAATCGCGCCTTTGTAGGCTATCTTCCCCAAGAAACCGGAGCCTTACCTGATGAAACATTATTTTCCTATCTCCGTCGTATGGCAGGGCTTGAGGCCATTGAGCAAGAGATGAAACGCTTAGAAAAGCATCTGGAAGATCCGAAAGAGCTGGCTACCTATGAAGCACTTCAGTCTGACTATGAACGGCTTGGAGGCTATGATTTTGAGCGTAAAGCGAAGAGTGTTCTTGAAGGGTTGTTTCTGTCTCATATTGATCAACACCGTTCCGTCTCGGAGCTTTCTGGTGGTGAAAAACGCAAGGCAGCGTTAGCCGGAGTACTTCTTCGAGGAGTTGATATTTTGCTTCTTGATGAACCGACGAATAATCTTGATTTGCCAGCGCTTCTCTGGCTGGAAAAGTATCTCAAGCGTTCCAAGGCTACGTGTCTTATTGCTTCTCATGACCGACGTTTTCTTGATCACGTGGCAGGGAAAGTGATTGAGCTTGAATGGTTTAAGCGTGAGGCGATCATGTATACCGGTGGTTGGAGTGACTATGCTGAAATGAAGGCGCATGCTCACCGTCGCCACAAAGAACAGTACCGCATGCAAGAAGAAGAGCGTGAGCGTTTGGTAGAATCGATTGCTGAAAAGAAAGAATGGGTAGAACGAGTCAAAGAAAAAGAAGCTCCGGATAATGATAAATTTACCTCGAACTACAAGAAAGAACGTGCTGCCAGAAAGTTCAATGCTTCAGCCAAAGCTTTGGAAGGACGTGAAAAGCGTTTGGATGGCGTGGAACGACCACTCGAACGACCGCTACTCGAGATGGTGCTGACCGTGCCAGAGAATAAAGGGAACATTACTTTAAAGAGAGTAGTCTTTGGTTATCAGAAAGATAACAAAGTTACGTTTCAGAATGGTCCAGTGGATTTGAAATTACCTTTTGGTTCACGAGTAGCCTTGCTGGGGAATAATGGAGTCGGGAAATCAACACTTCTTCACACCATTACAGGCACTCTCGAACCGCTTTCAGGAACAGTGGAACGAGGAGAAGGAGTCGTGTTTGGGTATCTTATGCAGGAACATGAGACCTTATCGGGAGTAGAGAAACTGAAAGATTTTTTCAAGAAACGATTGGATCGCTTCGATGTCGATGAAGTAACCAAGACGCTATCCGAGTTTCAGTTTCCGGGAGCGATTCTTGATGACAAGATTGCTTCATTTAGTCCTGGTGAACGAGTGCGCATTATCTTGGCTCTTTTGTCGCTGCGTCATGCCACGGTGCTCATTCTCGACGAACCGACCAATCATCTCGACCTTGAAGCTATAGAAGCGCTGGAAGAGGCGTTGCAATCGTATCCCGGAACTATTCTTTTAGTGACGCATGATCGACTCTTTTTGGAGCGGATGAATCTTTCTACACTATACCTTCTCGAAGAAGGAAGTTTGCGTTCGGTAGCAGACTACACAGCCTACGAGGCTCTCGCTCTACCAAAAGTAAAACGCGTGTTGAAACGTCTGGAAGAAAAACACGGAAAATAAGCTTTCTTGACAAGGAAAACTCCTGGTGGTTGACTAGCCCCAGAGTGTTCTTTGTCATAGCGAGAATAATCGACGAAGTCGCTCTGCTTGCCTTTCAACGAAACCATTGCAAGTGAAGGAGTTTGATCATGTCTGAAAGCCGTATTCGTACGACATCTGTAGAACGCGCCCGAAATGCTTATCGGGCTGCAGTGAGAAAGCTGGTTGCTGGGGACCATGGTTTTTCAAGTCAGGACATGCGTCGTCAGGACCATATTTGGGAAGGTTGGTGTCGAGAGCGAGAGCTGTTGATGGGGACAGAAAACCGAGAATCTCCAGAAACTCTGAGTGAGGAATCCGCGCGCTTTCCCTTGTTGCTCGAGAATCCCGAGGTGCAGGAATCTTTCAAGGAGCGTATCTTGGCCATTCTGCTTGTCCCGCGTCTTGGATGGGCACCCTTCCATTTTCGAAGCAATTTTCCTACAAAGAGCTTTGTTAAGGAGTGGCTTGCTTACCGCGGCTTGTCCGTAAAGGTGCTGTCACCGAAACTACAGGCTTTTGTGGCTTCGCTTCTCGAGCTCAATCTTGATACCTTTGGTTGGGATCGAGGCCATTCTTACTTCGATGAGAACACGAGGCATCTCTACAACCAGCTCATTCTTCAGGTGTTGGAAGCTCTGCCACCAGAAAGTCCGCCGGCAGTGCGTCTCTTTGGCCGTTACCAGATGGTCTATAAGTCTGATCCTGCGAGCATGGAGAGGTTGTCTGGAGACCCGTTCTTTTGCGAATTGCTCAACGCGCCTATTCCGGTGCACTGGAAGAAGCGAGCTGATATCAAACGTCGAGTACATATCAAACAGCATGAGCCTCGTGGAGAAAAAGCGCATGATGCAGCCACTCTCAAGGAATGGTCTGATATGGTGCAGTGGTACGCTTACGATGTACAGCGTTTTCTTGATGGCGATCCAGCAAAGGATGTGGGCAATGTGGAAGTTTTTCTGCGTCAGATAGCCTGGATTGTAAGACTAGCAGGGAGACGGCAGCTGCCTCCAATCTGGCGATACGATAGTTTTACGGATGTACTTTGCTGGCTTCAGAGCCAAGAACACGCAGATCTTCGTCGTCGCTTCGTCCGCCACATGCTTTTCTCCCAGGATGACGGAGCATCTGTTCTTATGACTAAGAAACCGGTACGTCTTCATGGTGTACGTGGTTGTCGATTGGCCAGGTACCTTATCAACGAAGTGGAGGAAAGTGACCAGGAGCTCGCCCAAAGGCTGCGGCAAATGGTGTCAGATTATGAGGCACGATCTGCGGCCTCAGACCAGAAGCTTGCTGGTATCAGGGCTGCCGAACAAAACATGTGCTAGCTTGACCGATGCCGCTTTTGAGTAGATTACTACTCGGGGCGGCTTTTTCTTACCTAAAATGGCTGAGAGTTGCTTAGAAAAGGGCTTTCCGGTATACTTCTTGCCATGAAACAACAGGTCAAAATCCGTTACCAATTCGCTTTGGTGCTTCTGCTTGGCATCGTGTGTGGTGTCATTTCATATCCACAGGCGGTGAAATTTATACCACCGGTCTTTAGTTTTTTTGATGGCCTCAAAGTAAACAAGGGACTCGATTTGCAGGGGGGAATTCATTTGGAATACAAAGCTGATGTCTCACAGATTGAGAGCAGTAAAGTGAATGATGCATTGGTCGCTGCGGAAGCAGTGATTGAACGTCGTGTGAATGCCTTTGGTGTCGGTGAACCGTTAGTTCAGTTGTCGCGTTCAGGTAGTGAGCGTCGTATTATTGTCGAATTACCTGGTGTCAAAGATATCGAGCAGGCGAAGAAGATGATTAAAGAGACGCCCTTTCTCGAGTTTCGCGAACAATCTGACGGGGTCAGTCCAGAAGAGCAGAAACAGATTGATAATCTGAATCAAGCCAGTAAAAATCGTGCTGAGGCCCTCCTTAAGCGTGCTTTAAGCGGTGAGGATTTTACTGCCCTCGCTCATCAGTATAGTCAGGATCCAGGTTCCAAAGATCAGGGAGGCGACTTAGGTTTTGTGAAGAAAGGGACCTTTGTTCCGTCATTTGATGACGCTTTGTTCGATCCGAATTTTCAGTCAGGAACTATTTATCCGAGGTTAGTCGAAAGTCAGTTTGGCTGGCATGTGATCAAAAAAATTGAAGAGCGTGGAGAGGGTGATGAACGTGAAGTACATGGAGCCCATATGCTCTTTGTGAAGTATACGGTAGCAGATTTCCCAAAGCTCGCTTGGAAGGCTACAGGACTTTCTGGAAAAAATCTGAAAAATGCTTATGTTGATTATCGCAGCCAGGGAGTTGGTTCGCCACAGATCGCTTTGCAGTTTGATAGCGAAGGTACGCAGCTTTTTGCAGATATCACGAAGCGTAATATTGGCAAACCCGTCGCTATTTTCCTGGATGATGAGATTATCAGTCAGCCAACCGTACAAAATGAGATTATAGCTGGACAAGCAGTCATTACCGGAAACTTTACCATGCAAGAGGCGAACGATCTGGTTAAGCGTTTGAATGAAGGAGCCTTACCGGTGCCGATTACTTTGGTCGGTCAGCAGAGTGTGGATGCTTCTCTGGGAGAAAGCGCTCTTCATAAGAGTTTGTTTGCTGGTCTCGTAGGTTTGGGAGCGGTGGCAGTCTTTATGATGTTTTATTACCGACTCTTGGGAGTTGTAGCAGTCTTCGCGCTTTTGCTCTATACCGCTATGCTTCTTACTATCTTTAAACTTTCGGTTTTCACACCGTTTGCTATTACCGTAACCCTATCTGGTATTGCTGGGTTTATTCTGTCGATTGGTATTGCAGTCGATGCCAACGTACTTATCTTTGAACGTACTCGTGAAGAACTTTCCTATGGCAAGGGCGTCATTCGTTCCATTCAGGAAGGTTTCCGACGTGCCTGGCCAAGTATTCGGGATGGGCATGTATCAACTCTTATTACTACTGTAATCCTGATTGGTTTAGGTACAGGATTCGTCAAAGGCTTCGCAGTCATTCTGGCGCTTGGAGTACTGCTCTCACTCTTTACCGCTGTGGTGTTGGTTCGTATCACGACTACCTTTTTAGCAGGAGACTGGATGGAGCGTCATCCGAAACTTCTTGTTTCGCCCAAGAAACCACTTGAATAACTCTATGCTTCGAATCATCCAAAAAAGAAAATACGCATACGTCTTCTCAGGTATTCTCACTATTGCGAGCGTGGTGTTGTTAGTAATGTGGGGACTGAAGTTTGGTATCGATTTCAAGGGTGGAACCCTCCTCGAAGTCCAGTTTTCTAAAGATCCGGTACCAACAGTACAAGAAGTAGAAGGGGCGATTGCGGATTTGTCACTTCAAAGTTTAACTGTGCAACCAACTGATAATCGAGGGGTGCTTTTACGGTATCTTGCTTCTGATGAAACAGTTAATGATCGAGTGGTGGCTAAACTCATGGATCTTGATCCGAATTTGGTACAGCTCCGAACGGACTTTATTGGTGGTTCAATCTCTGATCAAATTAAAAAGAATGCCTTTACAGGGATTACGCTTTCGATCATTGGTATTGCGCTTTATATTGCCTGGGCCTTCCGAAGAGTCTCTGGTGTTGTGACATCATGGGAATATGGATTGGGCGCTGTCATTGCTCTGGCTCATGACATTATTATTGTCATTGGTATCTTTGTGGTGTTAGGTAAATACTATGGCATTGAAGTTGGTGTACCATTTATTGCGGCCCTCCTGACTATTTTGGGATATTCGGTCAATGATACGATTGTGGTCTATGATCGAGTGCGAGAAAATCTGATGCGGACCAGTAAAAAAGAAGATTTCGAAGGGATTGTAAATCGCTCCCTTAATGAAACTATGGGACGCTCCATCAATACGTCCATGACGGTTATTATTACCCTCGTAGCGATCGTACTTTTTGGTGGTGAGAGCATTCGCTATTTTGGAGTCGCTCTTTTGGCGGGAGTGATGTTCGGTACGTATTCTTCGATCTATATTGCTTCAGCGCTTCTGGTCACCCGTTATAATATGAAGACCAAGAAATAATTACTATTGTATGTGGAATCCATTCAAAAAAAATAATGCTGAAGAAAAAGGGGAAGATCTTCCAGTAGCGCCTGGGATGCCTGACCCCAAGAACATGGGCATGCTCCAGCGTTTGGCGTATAAGCGCTTTCTCTCTATGAGTCCAGCGGAACGGGAAAAGGTCATCAAAAAAACCATGACGCCGAAAAATGTCGAGAAGCATAAAGATGAAATTCTGACTTCTTTGGAAGCGATGCGTAAGTCTGGACAGATTTCTGATGATCAGTACCGTTTGGCGAAAGCTAAATTTGGCCTAAAGTAGGGTGTTCTTGGTATACTGATACTATGGAAAATAAAGAACAACTCGTTGACGAAATTCTAACGCGTAGTGTCGCCTCTGTTCTGCCAACAAAAGAGGCTCTAAGAGAGGTGTTAATGAGCGATAAAAAGCTCCGTATCTATATCGGGGCTGATGCTACCGGACCACAGCTTCACCTTGGGCATGCGACGAATTTTATGCTTCTTGAGCGCCTTCGAAGGCTGGGTCATGAAGTGATTGTTCTCTTTGGTGATTTTACAGCCATGTTAGGTGACCCAAGTGGCCGAGCGGTCGAGCGTAAGGCGCTTACCAAAGAAGAGGTAGAAAAAAACATTGAAACTTGGAAGTCGCAAGTATCGAAGTTGCTGGATTTTGATGCCTCTGAAAATCCAGCGCTCCTCAAGAGAAATAGTGAGTGGTTGGCTAATATGAATTTGGGCGACGTGATTGGTTTAGCTCAGAACTTCACTGTTCAGCAGATGCTGGAACGGGATATGTTTGAAAAACGGATAGAGGTTGGTTCGCCAGTATATCTCAATGAATTTTTGTACCCATTGCTTCAGGGCTATGACAGCGTTGCCATGGATGTTGATGTCGAGATTGGTGGAACCGATCAAACCTTTAATATGCTGGCCGGAAGGACACTGCAGAAACATTTCCATAAAAAAGAAAAATTTGTCATAGCAACAACGCTTCTCGAACATCCAGTGACGAAAAAGAAAATAATGAGTAAGAGTGAAGGAAATTACATTGCTCTTAATGATTCACCGCAGGATATGTTTGGGAAGACCATGGCGCTTCCGGATGAGATGATTACGCAAATGTTTGTAGATTGTACCTATGTTTCAATGGCTGATATTTCGAAAATAGCCCAAGAACTTGTTACTGGGGGTAACCCACGTGATGCCAAAGTCCGCCTGGCGAAAGAAATTGTAGCCTTATATCATGGTCCAGAAGAAGCAGAAAAAGCAGAGCAATACTTCGTTAATACTTTTTCAAAGGGGAGTGTACCTGAAAATATCCGCGAAGTTTCTCCTCAGTATGAGCCAGCTCTAGAAGGTTATGAAAATATGGAGTCATTTATTACACGTATTGGTTTAGCAACAAGTAAATCTGATGCCCGTCGAAAGATTGAGCAGGATGGTGTTGGTATATTCATTGATGGCGAGAGGGTTCCAGTGGGATCGAGAATGCTTGATAAGAAACTAGATGATGGAAAAGTGATGAAAGTTGGTAAGAAAGATTTTGTAAAGATTGTTTTCAAAGATTAGCTTTAGCTAAAAGGAAAAAAATTGAGTAGAATACAAGCATGTTGCAGGAACGAATTACTCAGATTGCTCAGGAAGGAAAAGGGTCCCTCGAAAAGCTTACCAAAGTAAGTGAGCTTGGCGCATGGGAAATACAGTATTTAGGCCGAAAAAGTGAGCTCAATACGTTACTCAAAGGTCTGAAAGATCTTTCCCCAGAAGAAAAAAAGATCGTTGGACCGCTCGCGAACAGTACCAAGCATGACTTGCAAGGGCTCTTTGAAACGAAGAAGAAAGAACTCGAAGAAAAGAATATTGATTGGCAGGCGCTTGCAGTAGATGTGACTGCCCCTGGAACACCTGTAGCTACTGGACATCTTCATCCGATTACTCATCTTCAGTATGAGATTGAAGATATTTTTACTTCCATGGGTTTTGATATTGCCGATGGTCCAGAAGTAGAGAAAGAACGTTATAACTTTGATGCCTTGAATTTCCCTAAGGATCATCCGTCCCGTGATATGCAGGATACCTTTTGGATTAAGGCAGAAAAGAAACTAAAAGACCGATACCTTCCTCGAACTCACACTTCCGGTGTCCAGGTGCGCTACATGGAAACCCATAAACCACCGCTCAGAGTTATTGTTCCTGGCCGAGTGTTTCGCAATGAGGCTACTGATGCTTCTCATGAACATACTTTCCACCAGTTTGAGTGTTTGATGGTGGATGTAGAGGGTAAGGTTACGGTAGCTACTTTTAAACATGTAGCAGAAGAATTTTTTGGTCGTTTTTTTGGTAAGAAAGTGAGTGTACGATTGCGACCAAGTTTTTTCCCTTTTACAGAGCCTTCATTTGAATTTGATATTAATTGTATCCTCTGTGATGGCAAGGGTTGTCCGACATGCAAGCAGACGGGTTGGTTGGAAATTGGTGGAGCGGGCATGGTTAATCAGCGAGTCTTTGAAGCTGCTGGCTACAAGCGTGGCGTGTATCAGGGCTTTGCCTGGGGATTTGGTATGACTCGTCTTGCTATGATGAAATACAAAATTACGGATATCCGTCTTCTGATGTCGGGAGACCTCCGTTTTATCCGACAATTCTAAAGTATGAAATACAGCTATCGTCTTCTCAAAGAACTTTCAGGAACAAAAAAGAATCCGAAGGAGCTCGGTAAATTACTCATGGCCCATGCTTTTGAGGTAGAGGGAATTGAAAAATTTTCTTTGGGTATTGAAGGGGTCGTGATTGGACACGTCGTGGAATTAGAGAAGCATCCGAATGCTGACAAATTGCGTGTGGCACGGGTAGAGGTAGGCAAGAAAGACGTCCGGACCATTGTGTGTGGAGCACCGAATATTACTCGTGGACAGAAAGTAGTCGTAGCATTGCCAGGTACCAAGCTGCCTCATGGAGTTACCATAGAAAAAGCGACACTCCGAGGTGTAGAATCAAACGGTATGATTTGCTCTGCCAAAGAACTTGGTCTCGGTGATGACCATAGCGGTATTTTAGTGTTGCCAACGGACGCTCCAGTAGGAGCTGCTTTTGTAAAGTATGCTGAGTTGGATGATAGTATTATCGAAGTAAAAATCTTGCCAGATCGTGGATCGGATGCCTTGGCCTATCAGGGATTGGCTCGAGAAATCGCAGCGCTTGATGGCTACGCGCCTCATTTTGGAGAAAAGACCCTAAAACCTGTAAAGATCTCTGGTGCTTCTCGTGCTCCAAAAGTGACGATTGTCGATAAGAAAGGCTGTCTCCGATATGCCGGCATTATGCTGCGTGGAGTAGAGGTAGGGGAATCGCCGCTATGGCTCAAGACGAAACTTTTGGTCTCAGGATTGCGACCCATCAATAATATTGTTGATGCGACCAATTACCTCATGCTTTTGACGGGTCAGCCAATGCACGCTTTTGATGCGGATAAAATTCAGGGCGGTATCTCGGTGCGGCGTGCTCAGAAGAATGAAAAATTGGTGCTTCTGACAGGGCCAACAGTGAAACTTTCTTCGGATGACCTGGTGATTGCGGATAAGAAAACGGTTTTGGCTTTAGCGGGAGTAATGGGTGGAAAGTTGAGTTCTGTTACCACAGAGACAAAGAATCTCTTCTTGGAAGTAGCTAACTTTGAAGGATCAACGGTACGTCGAACAAAAAATCGTCACGGTCTTCCTACAGATGCTAGTTATCGTTTTGAGCGTAACCTAGATCCCAATCTGGTAGAAGATGCTTTACGTGAAGCAGCACTTCTTCTCCCGTCGCTTTGTGGCGGTCGAATTGTTGGTATGCGAGATGTCTATCCAAAAACTTTAGCGCCCTGGAAAATTAAACTTTCTTTAGATCGAGTAGAGCATGTCCTAGGAGTGAAAATGCCTCTTTTTGAAGTGGTGCAACATTTGGCTCTTTTAGGATTAAAAGTGAAAAAGGTAGCGACCGAAAAAGTACTCATGGTCACGGTGCCAACTCGTCGGCCTGATTTACGAGATGAGTGGGATCTGATTGAAGAAATTGGTCGTATGCACGGATACGCCAACATTCCTGCTGAGGCACCGCTTTTGCCTCTGACGGCTGCTCCCCAAAATCAGAATAAGCGTTTTGAACGTCTGGTCAAAGAATATCTGTCTCATGCGGGTTTTGATGAAGTCCTTACCTATTCTTTTTATGGTGAGAAGGAAATCAAAGTGACTCGCCTCCCTCTGGCTTCGCATTTGGAACTGGAAAACCCACTGAGTCCTGATCAGAAGTATCTGCGCCTTTCTACTGTGCCGCTTATGCTTCGGAAGGCAGCAGAAAATCTACGACACTTCGATACCTTTAGTTTCTTTGAGTGGGGAAAAGTTTTTGCCAAACATCCGAAAACCCATGAACCACAAGAAGTAACTTCTCTCGGTTTAGTAACGGTGCTTCCTAAGAAGAGTGAAAAGGGTGAGGCATTCTTTGCTATCAAGGGAAAAATGGAAGCTTTTTTCAAAGCTTTACACATCGATGAAACAAAAATTGGATACGAAGCTCTAGAAAAATTTCCAGAAATACCAGTATTGGCTCATATGCATCCTACTCGAAGTGTGTGTTTAACGTATGAAGGAAAACCCTTTGGTACTATGGGAGAATTCCATCCAGAAGTACTGGCGCAGTTTGGTCTCGAAAATCGTCTGGGTTTTGCTGGGTTTATGGCAGATGATTTGCTGAAGCTTCAAAAAGAAGAAATACTTTTTACACCACTTCAGAAGTTTCCGTATGCTCTGCGGGATATCTCTCTAACTTTCCCGAAGAACATGACCGTTGGTGCGGTACGAGCCCTTCTCGTCGAAGGAGGAGCGCCGCTTCTTCAGGAGGCTACCTTATTTGATGTGTATGAAAAGGGAGAAGAAAAGAGTTTCGCCTTTCACCTGTCTTTTGGAGCAATAGATCGTACTCTCTCGAGCGTTGAAATGGACCAAGCATTTGATCGTATCGTGGCACTTTCTGCCAAACATGGCGGTCGTCTGTGATTCTCGTACTGTCTTATGACCATGAGCAGAATCTTGAAGGTAGGCTTTCTTCTGAGCTTAGTAGCAGGTATTATGCTTATTTGGCATGAGGTACCTCTGCCTTGTGAAAAACCGCTTCATTATAGCTTAGGGGTATTTGATAGTCGTTTTGGAATCAGTCAGGCTGATTTTTTGAAAGAGGTAGCTTCTGCTGAAACTGTATGGGAAAAAGCTCTGGGCAAAGAGTTGTTTCAGTATGATGAGGCTTCCTCTTTTCATGTTAATCTGATCTTTGATGTAAGGCAGGAGCAAACACTGGAAGCAGGAAAGTTAGAGGATTCTTTGGCTAAAACCGAAAGCGCTACGGAGAATCTCAATACGACTCAGGCTAAAACGCTGGCTCTCTACCAAGATGGGAGCAAAGAATATGAGCGTCTTTTGCAGTCATTCAAAAAGCACCTGGATGCTTATAATGCGGAAGTAGAAAAATGGAATAAACAAGGAGGGGCACCTTCGGAAGAATACCAGAATCTTCAAAAAGTAGGAGCTTCTCTTCAGGCGGAGCAGCGAGCTCTGGAAAAAAAACGTCAAGAAGTGAATGATTTAGCTCATCAGGTGAATGCTGTTTCAGCGCAAAAAGTATCTCTGGTTGATGAGTATAATACAAAAGTGCAGGACTATGTTGATCGTTATGGAGAAGGAGGAGAAGCCTTTGATCAAGGAGTCTATACAGGAAAAGAAGTAAATATCTATCAGTATGAGGATTTGCCTCATCTGCGAGCGGTGCTGGTTCATGAATTAGGGCATGCTTTGGGGTTGATGCACGGAACAGACCCATATTCCATTATGTTTCCTCTTATGAAAAAGCAGAGTATTGATCCGGTTACTCTTACTCCCGAAGACAAAGAAATGCTTACTGTTCAGTGCTCTCAAAATGTCTGGCAGAACATGGAAAAACGTTTGGAATTACTTCGATCAAGATTCTTTTCTGTTGAAAACGTATGAAAATTGCTCTTGTTCATGATTATTTAGTCCAGTATGGTGGCGCTGAGCGCGTCCTTGAGGCGTTTACGGAATTGTACCCATATGCACCTATCTATACGTTAATTCATGATGATCAGGCCATGCGTGGTCAGTTTTCAGATAAACGCATCTACACTTCTTTCCTTCAGAATCTTCCTTTCTCCCGGAAACGCCATCGTTTTTTCCCGCCACTTATGCCACTTGCTATTGAAGAATTTGATTTTACAAAATACGACGTTGTCCTTTCTGATTCATCAAGCTATGCCAAAGGTATTTTGACACGTCCTGAGACACTTCATATTTGTTATATGCATACGCCGATGCGTTATGCTTGGGATGATTGTCAGAAATATACTCAAGATTTTGGTTTTCCGGCTCTGATCAAGAAGTTAGTACCATTTTTCATGAGCCCGATTCGTTTGTGGGATAAAGCCAGCGCTGATCGAGTCGACCGCTTTTTGGCCAATTCGAGTTTCGTAGCTAAGCGTATCCAAAAGTATTATCGCAAAGAAGCTGAAGTTATTCATCCGCCCGTCAATGTCAATGATTTTTTTATTGCTCCCCAGGAAGAGCGCGGAGAGTATTTTCTTATGGTGGGACGCCTCATTGCCTACAAGCGCCACGATATTGCTATAGAGGCTTTTAATCGCCTTAAACTACCACTAAAAATTATTGGACGGGGTCCGGAAATAAAGCGACTGAAAAAGCTCGCTGGGCCTACTATTGAATTTTTGGGTCGTGTTCCGGAAGAAGATCTTCCTGGATATTATGCTCGTTGTCGTGGCTTTGTTTTTCCTCAGGAAGAGGATTTTGGTATTGTAGCGATCGAAGCTATGGCCTCTGGCCGGCCCCTTCTGGCCTATCGTGGTGGAGATATCGTGGAACATATGCAGGAGGGGAAAATGGGAATATTCTTTGATGAACAAACAGCAGACGCTATTGTCTCAGCGGTAGAGCGTTTTGATGACCAGGCCTATGATCCGGAATTTATTCGTAGCCAAGTCCTTCGTTTTGACAAAGAGCGTTTTAAGGCTACAATAAAGGACTATGTAGAAAAAGCAGTAGAGACGCACTTAGAGGCTCGAGAGAGGTATTATTGAAAGAAATTCTATGGAATTGCGAGAGATGATTATGATCTTGAAGAAAGGGCGAAGCTTGTTTGTGGTGGTGGTGGTGTTGTTTGTGGTAGGAGCTTTTGTTTGGCAAGCGCTTCAGCCTCCGCGCTCTCAGGCGACTCTTCTTATAAACATTGGTCGCTCTGGAGTTCAAGAGACAAATGACTATACTTTTGATAGTTTTTATCGACTTCAGGCGGACGAGCGATTTGCGGATACGGTAGTCCGCTGGTTGGCGGCTCCCCGAGTAGTAGAAGATATTTATCAAGAGGCGCATCTCAATGCTGAAAATATTACTTCTGCTCAGGCACTCAGTAGTTTTTCTGCTAAACGCCTCTCGTCTCAGATGATTTCAGTAACCTATACCGGAAGCAATGAGAAAATCCTACGAGAAGTATCAGAATCGGTAGTAAGAGTGTTGAATCGTTACACAGAGACACTCAATACTGATGGAAAAGAAAAAGGCTGGTTTGTAGTGATCGGTAGTGACCCAATACTGAGTGATGCACGGGTCAGTCGAGAACTGGCGCTTTTGGTAGGTTTGGGCGCTGGCGTATTCATTGCTTTTTGGCTGATTCTTTTTCGACATTATTTTTCACGCGAGGTACGATAATGCGCATCGGGATAGATATCCGGTGTCTTGCGGAGGGGAAGCGCACGGGGGTAGAAGAATATACACTGGCTCTGCTCCAAGAGCTTTTTCAGCATGGTCAAGAAAATGAGTACATCCTTTTTTTTAATGCCTGGAAAAAAAACATTCCTGACTTCTCTCTTCTGACCCAGCATCCTCATGTTACGTTGAAAACCTTCCGCTTTCCGAATAAGCTTCTCAATCTTTCGCTTTGGTATTGTAACTTTCCAAAACTTGATCTGCTTATAGGCGGAACGGATGTATTTTTTCTACCAAATCTCAATTTTGCTGCTGTTTCTCGGGATACCAAGCTGGTGGTGACGGCCCATGACCTTTCTTTTGAGCTCTTTCCGGAGATGTTCTCTTGGAAGCAGCGCCTCTGGCATTTTTTGGTTGGTTTTCGGAAGTTAGTGCGCCGAGCAGACAAAATTATTGCTGTTTCTCAGTCAACCAAGGATGATCTGGTGGCTGAGTATAAAACTCCCGAGGAGAAAATTATAGTCGTACCAAGTGGTATCGGTACTCGTTTTCATAAGATGGACCGCAATGATCCTGATCTTCTGCGAGTCAAAGAAAAATATCATCTACCGTATAAATTCATTCTTTCTCTCGGTACGTTTGAACCAAGAAAGAATGTCGCCTCCTTGATCCGAGCCTATGAAGCTTTGCAGGCTTCTGGTCTTCCTCAGGCAGAAAAGTATGACCTGGTACTGGCCGGAACTCGTGGCTGGAAATGTGATGATGTGTTTGCTACGCATAACGATTCTTTGTTTAAGAAAAAAATACTTCTCCCCGGTTTTATTGCTGATGAAGACAAGGTAGCGCTCTATAATCTGGCCAGCGTCTTTGTATACCCTTCGTTTTATGAAGGTTTCGGCTTTCCTCCCTTGGAGGCTATGGCGTGTGGCGTGCCAGTTATTGTTTCGCATTCCTCGGCCCTTTCGGAGGTAGTGGGACGAGCCGGTATTATGATAGATCCCTACCAACCAAATGAGCTCTACCAAGCTCTTCAGACGGTGATTGCTGATCCTACATTCACTCAACATCTTTCTCAGAAAGGTCTGGAACAGGCAAAGAAGTTTTCCTGGGAAAAAACAGGAAAAGATACTCTGCGAGCGCTTCACTCTCTGGGAAAGTGATTTCTTGCTAAAGCAAGCCAGAAAAAGTATCATAGAAAGGTAACTCCTCTGAAATATTCTTATGGGTGGAATTATGAAGTTGATAGTCGTGGCAGTGCTCGTGTTTGGTGGCTTTGCTCTTTGGAAATATGTTTCGGCTCCCGAAGTGCCAGTGGAAAAAGCTGATCTTCTCATGGTAACCGATAAAGATTGGGTGAAGGGGGATGCAGCGGCACCAGTAACTATTGTGGAGTATACTGATTTTCAGTGTCCTGCTTGTGGAGCATACTATCCTTTGATCAAGCAATTGACTGACGAATTAGGCAATAAAGTACGATTGGTTATTCGTCACTATCCGCTCATGCAGATCCACAAGAATGCTTTAGCGGGAGCCAGAGCCTCAGAAGCAGCCGGCCGGCAAGGAAAGTTCTGGGAGATGTATGATCAACTCTTTACGAACCAGAATGAATGGTCCAGCGCTGAAGATCCGATGAAGAGTATGTTTCCAGCCTATGCAGGTCGTATTGGACTCGATGTCGAGAAATTCCGTCAGGATATGGCCGATCCATCGATTGATGACAAGATTAATCAGGATCGTCAGTCAGGAAATGATTTAGATATCACTGGTACCCCAACATTCTTCTTGAACGGGAAAAAACTTACCAATCCCCGCAGTATTGAGGAATTCAAATCAGTTATAGAAAAAGCAGCAGACATGATTCCAGGAAAATAGCAGAAAAACCCTCTTGACAGAGGGTTTTTTTCTAAGTGCCTTTTGTTATACTAGATAAGTAAGTAATACGTTCTTAATTTTCTGTTGATAACATAAAAATATGAAGTGGGAGAAAAAAATTAGTATGTTGCCGGCGCTTTTAGTGGCCGTACTTTCCTTTGGGGGATTTGTATCAGTGGCAACGATTGTTTCTCATAATACGTCAAACCTGACTCCAGTGTCTCTTGCAAAAGATGGGGGAGATGACGAGGGGGATGACCATGAAGATGAAGACAATGATGAAGATAAGAATGAGGATGAAGGAGATGACGATAAGAGTGGTAGTCAGAATGATGATGAAGATAAGAATGACGATAAGCAGTCCGAGGCTGAAAAGAAGGCTGAGGAGGCTGCCAAAAAAAGACTAGAACAACAGCGTGAAGCGGCTAAGAAAGCTGCCGAAACCTCTCACTCTGGAGCTGGAGAAGCATCTGATGATGAAAATTCGATAGAAGATGAAAATGAGAGTGAAGGAAACAATGGTGATGAACACGCCATGTTTAAAGATGATGATAAAACAGTTACCAAGCTAGAAGAAGAAATAGCTAAAACTGAAAAAAAGATTTTAGAGAAACAAGCTGAGGGAGTAGACGTGACGGCGGCTCTGGCTCGATTAGCGCAGGCCAAGACCACCTTGGAATTGGTAAAGAGCGCTTTCGAAAGTAATGATCTGGCGAGGGTGAAAGAACTCAGTAAGGAAGTCATGAAACTTGCCCACTTTGCTTGGGAGCGTGATATACATGATGCTCGGGAAGTGGTAGAAAATGTTTTCAAGGTAGAAAAGCGTATTGTTCAGACCTCTGGAAAAATTACTCTTTTGAAGGCTGTTGGAGGTGATACCAGTAGTTTTGAAACAACGCTTACTTCTTACGAAAATGACTTGGCTAATCTGAAAGCAACTATTGCTACTGGAAACTATAGTCCAGAAACAATGAGTGCTGCCCTCGAAGACTTGGAACGAAAAATAAAGCGACTCAAGAGCTCTGTTGAAGCTGCTATCTATGCTCTTGGTGGTACAGACAGTAAACTCGATGATGATTACGAGAACGAGTCTGATGATATAGCGGAACACCTAAAGGGTGTGGCTGAAATAGAAGGTGATGAGGTCGGAGAAGCTATTCATAAGATTGCTTCAGATCATAAGGAGGCATCTAAAGAAGTTGGTGAATTGGTAAACAATGTTGATCAACGAAGCGTGATTCTTCAGACTCTTTTTGGCGCTAATGAAGATGATCTAAAAGGTATTGAAAGCCAAATTGCTGCCAACAAAACCCGTGTCGAAACACTTACTCAGGCTGCAAATAATATAGAAGATGCTGCTGTTAAGGCTATTCTTCTTGATCAGATAGCTATCTTGAAAGAACAAACAAGTAAACTTGAAACTTTCGTCAGTGGTCAAAGAGATCGCCTCAGTGCCTTTGGCTGGTTCCTTCATCTCTTCTAAGAAACCTTAAGTGCTCTCAAGAAAAAGGGTCTATAGACTCTTTTTCTTCATTGACTTCTAGGGAGAAGAGGTATTCCATGATATGATTCGTAGGTAATATAAAACAAAATAGGAGAGTATGAGGCATTTTGGTGAACATCTGACGCTTGATGGATACGGGGGTAACAGTGAAAAACTCAATGACAAAGAGTTAGTACTTCATTGTTTAAAGGATTTGCCTGATATGCTTGATATGCATATTTTGGCTGGTCCAGAGGTGTATTTTGCAGCCGGTAACGGTAAAAAGGACCCGGGTGGTTGGAGTGGTTTTGTGGTTATTGCCGAAAGCCATATCAGCATCCATACCTTTCCTGGACGAGGCTTTGTAAGTATTGATGTGTATACCTGCAAAAATGGACTTTCTGTCGATCATATTATTAACTATTTTGTACAGCAGTTTGAGCTTCAGGATACCGAAGTGAACTTTATTGAACGGGGAAAAAAATATCCTGATCAGAACCTCTAGGCTACATCACGT
>CAYYET010000001.1:0-25809 GCA_964471075.1 uncultured Bdellovibrionales bacterium | reverse complement strand
GTTTGGAAAATTGTAAGAGTCTTTCTAGCATATATTCTAAAAAGTTACCCCCGCAGCACGAATGATCTTTAGTTGATCACGAAAGGCTGAATGAAGTGGTTTTGGCAACTTATTCATGCGAAACCAGCCGAGCTCTTCCATCTTGTCTGGTTCGCCAATTTTTACTTTTTTGGGGTCCACTTGTGCAACAAATAAAAGTGCTATCCAATGAGTTTTTGTCTGACCATTCTTACGTAGAGCGTTTCTCATGCCACAAAACTGTAGTTTCTTTGCTTTCACACAATACTCTTCCTGTATTTCCCGCACCACCCCCTGTTCAGGCGTTTCTCCAAATTCAAGCGATCCAGAGCCGGTATCCCAGCGACCAACTTCATCTCGACAATTTTTACTGCGTTTGTGCATGAGAAAGTTTCCCTTGCCGTCATGACACAAAAAAACACAGGTCACCCCAATAAAGTCCACTCCTTTCCGTAAATCAAAAGATTTTTTAGCCATAGTCACAATAAATATTTCTTTCTTAATTTTTCAAAGACAGGCTTCAAATTTTCTATAACAGGATACTGATCAATTTTCTCCAACGCTATCCATTCAAAAGCATCATGATCAGTACTCAATACAACATCCTCACTTTCTGATGTACACTCAAAAAATATTCCCACAATCTGCCAGACTTCGCCTCGTACCACCGGCCGCCATTCTCCCACACTGATTGGATCACCTAGGGTCACTGAGAGGCCGGTTTCCTCCTTCACTTCTCGTTTCAATGCTTCAGAAAACGCTTCTCCAGGATTTAGGCGACCGCCAGGTACATCGTATCTTCCTTTATTAGTACCATCCTGATAAGATCCTGATTCCCGGAGAAGGAGTACCCTCCCTTGATGAAGAATTAAAGCCTTCGTAGCAATAAAAAGTTTTGGCACTCCATTTTTATTTTCCATAGAAAATTCAGTTCATAAGGCTTCGTCTCCTATGGCTTTTTGCAGAGCTTCTAAGAGATCTTGGCGAGCGAGTTTAATAGGAATAGGAAAAATAAGAACTTTTTCTTGGCCTTCTTCGCTGGTATTAAAATGACCCATTTTTTCAAAGCCTCGGAGCGGATCATCTTTTTGAGCAGGAATGATATGCCAATGAAGATGCTCTACTGTTTGCAATGAGCCCGCGCCTGATTGAAGAAAAACTTCGAAACCACTTTCCGGGTAGACTTTTTCTAATTGACGTATAGCAAACAAAAGAAGTTTTTGTCGGGAAAGAATTTCTTCTGGTTTCTCTTCTTCCAAAGATTTCAAATGCCTCTTGGGAACAATCATAGTATGCCCTTCAAAACGCGGAAAAAGATTCACGATCCAGAAATAGTTCTCATCTTCAACAGCTATCCTTGAATCATTTTTGACTACCTGCGTCTCATAATCAGGCTGACAAAAAGGGCAACTTTTTTCCTTTTCTGCTAAGTTTCGATGATAGTCCTTTCGGAACGGACTGTAATAGTACGCCATATCTAAACTATTTTATGCAGATCTCCGTTAATCACTATCGGTTTCATCGCTTCGATTTCTGATTGATAGTAAGAAATTTCTGGGATTGAATTCCACAGGAAGATTTTTTGATCAAGCACATGTGCAAAGCCCATTTCCAAAAATGTGTTACCACCAATATAGTTCTTTATTCCATGTTTATCCAAATTAAGCACTAATATTCCATCTGCTCCTTGCATAACTCGCCAAAATTCACGAATAGCATCTTGATTCTGTTTTTGTTCAATTTTAATGCGTTCTTTTTCTTCATCGCTTTTCCCAACAAAAGCATCATGCAAGTCTGTCACAAACGCTTCATGCCCAAGCTTCTGAAGCTCCTCACGAACCTCCAGCATCTTCTCTGTATACTGCATACTTCCCACAATTCCAATACGCATAGAACTACTCTATGGAAATAATTTGAATCCCTTTTTCTTCTACTTCCTCTCTTGACCAAACCTCATAGATCCAGTCCAGTTTAAATCTATTTACACGCGTTACCTTTCTTTCAAGAGTTCTACCAGTGTATTTTTCTTTTTCCTTGTCCCATTCCTCAAGAATAAGCGTATCCCCTGGTTGAATATCAAAATCATTTAATCGAAGTTCATACTTTTTTCCTTCAGTGTACTGATGGAAATACTCTTTCCAGAGCTTTTTCTTTACTATCGCCATATCTATATTCTTCTTGCTTCATCGAGCACTTTTGCAATATCTTCATCGGAGGCCAAATCTTTCAGAGCTTCTTGAACTGAATCGGGATTCATGTCACGTTTGGCCAAAATACGCGCAATACTCATCAAGGCATCAATAAGACCTACGGTAACACCATCTTCATCACGACAGTTAGTAGAAGAATGATTACTTTCCATGACATTTCTTGTATTTCTTGCCCGAACCACAAGGACAAGGATCGTTACGCCCAATTATTTCTTCGTTCACAATAGGAGTCTGTTTCGGAGCTTCGCCTTGGGCACTGCCCCCACCAGCTTGAGCTCCTTCATGAAGTGTGGCAAAAGACTCGATATTCTCACTGGCTCCCTGAAAACGCATTTCCCGAGGAGTAGCTTGTTCTAGCGGACTTCCTTGTTCCACTTTCAAAATAGTCATGAGATAGGTTTTTCGTACCGTGTCCATGAGTCCTAGGAAAAGATCAAAGGCTTCGCGCTTGTATTCGATAAGCGGATCGCGCTGTCCATAGCCGCGCAGTCCAATACCCTGCCTGAGATAATCAATCTCATCGAGATGGTTCATCCACAACGTATCAAGCGAACGCAGATACAAAGCCTTTTGCAAATGATGCCACACTTCTTTCCCCAGAGCCTGCTCTTTGGCATTGTACAGTTTCTTTGCCTCCCCAAGGAGATATTCGAGCATCAATCCGCGCTTCTCTACCTCATCTTTCGATCGGTCATCTCGAATACTTTCTAATTTCTTCAAGGCTTCTTTCTCGTTGAGACTAGAGAACATAGCATTCGCTTCATTCACAATCTCGGCTACCTGCCACTCTCCTTCTTCGACTGCAGTATGAAAACCAATGACGTGATCTAGTTCTTCAGAAAGCAGTCTCATGGTTTCACTTTCAAAATCAGAAATCTCGAGTACGGTACGACGTTTTCGATACACGACCTCGCGTTGCTTGTTCATGACATCGTCATAATCAAGCACGTGTTTACGAATATCAAAGTTGAAACCCTCAATTTTAGACTGGGCACTTTCAATAGTTTTGGAAATAATAGCATTTTGAATTGGCTCGTCATCCGGTAAGCCAAGCGTAGTCATCATGCTTTTCATTTTATCCCCTCCGAATCGACGCATCAGTTCATCTTCGAGCGAGACAAAGAACTGTGACGCTCCTGGATCACCCTGACGACCCGCACGACCACGAAGCTGGTTATCAATACGACGAGCCTCATGACGTTCCGTACCAATAATCACTAGACCCCCTAATTCGCGCACCCCTTCACCAAGTTTAATGTCCGTACCACGCCCCGCCATATTGGTAGCAATAGTAATCGCTCCTTTTTGGCCAGCAGCAGCAATAATATGTGCTTCGCGTTCATGATTCTTGGCGTTCAGCACTTCATGAGGAATACCTTCTCGTTTCAAAAGCTCACTCAAGTATTCAGATTTCTCGATCGCCACCGTACCGATGAGTACCGGTTGTCCGGTAGCGTGTATTTCTTTGACATGTTCGACAATAGCGCGAAACTTGGCCTCCTCAATTTTGTAAATGATATCGGCCAGATCCTTACGAACCAGTGCTCGATTGGTAGGAATCTCCAAAACATCAAGTTTATACACTTTGGCTAATTCTTCTGCTGAGGTTGTGGCTGTACCGGTCATACCAGCCAATTTCTCATAGAGACGGAAATAGTTCTGAAAGGTAATCGTGGCTAGTGTACGAGATTCACGTTGCACCGTGACGCCTTCTTTGGCTTCAATAGCTTGATGTAACCCTTCGCTATAGCGGCGCCCCGGCATAAGACGGCCCGTGAAGTCATCAACAATGATTACTTGATCATCTTTGACAACATAGTCACGATCAAGATTGAAAATGATATGTGCTTTGAGAGATTGCTCAAGATGATGGACATACTGAACGTTTCCGGAAGCATAGATGTTCTCCATGCCGAGCAGTCGCTCCACGGTCGTCATACCTTCATCGGTAAGCGTGACCACTTTCATCTTTTCATCGACCGCATAATCCTTTTCAGGCTTCAAATGAGGAACAATCTTAGCGAAGCGTTCATAGAGCTTGGTAGATTCACTGTCTGGAGCAGAGATGATCAGTGGCGTACGAGCCTCATCAATCAAGATAGAGTCTACTTCGTCGACGATAGCAAAGTGAAGCGGTCGCTGCACCATGTCTTCCAAAGTTGGCACCATGTTGTCTCGCAGATAGTCGAAACCAAATTCATTATTGGTGCCGTAGGTGATATCAGCCTGGTAGGCTTCTTTGCGCGTGATGGGTACCAAGTTTTCCATCTCAACACTCACTTCGTCACGATCCTCGACATTAGAAGTATAGGCATACGATACTCCTTGACCCACAATACAGGCGGTCTTCAGACCTAAAGCTTCATAAACTCGACCCATCCAGTTACAGTCACGCTTCGCCAGATAATCATTGACGGTTACAACGTGTACGCCCTTCCCTGTTAACGCATTCAAGTAGATAGGCAGGGTCGAAGTCAGGGTTTTTCCTTCACCCGTTTTCATTTCCGCGATTTTTCCACGATGGAGAGCAATACCACCAAGCATCTGCACATCGTAGTGCCGTTCTCCAATAACCCGCTTGGCTACTTCTCTCACCACAGCGTACGCCTCTGGTAACAAAGCGTCTATCTCTTCTCCTTCTGCTAGACGCTTGCGGAAGCTTTCTGTTTTTCCTTTCAGATCCTCCAGAGAAAGCGATTGTAAGGTGGCCTCAAACTGGTTAATCCTCTCTACCAGCGGCTGCAACTTCTTAATTTCACGATCATTAGAACCAAAAAGTTTTTCAAGAAATGACATAGTAAAAACATCAATAACGTTCTTGTATTCTACCAGAATGACCTTGTCCCGTCAAAAGAAAATCCCGTCCGAAATGACGAGATTTTGCTTTATTAAAGCCTAAAAACGAGAGGCTTTATCAAAAATAAGTTTTTTCTTTATAGAACGGCTACCCCGAAGCTTGAGATCACGATTGCGATTCTTACGTTTATCAATCTGGATTTCCAACTCATCAATAACAATATCAGTGGAACCCTCAATGCTCTGTGTTGTTTCCTCTGCGCGGTAGAGATTATGAGGCGTCTTTGCCATAATTTCTACTCTGAATTTTCCTTTTTTGTCTTGCTCTACTTCTACTTCAAGTTCGGTAACGGGATCAAGCAACTTTGCGATCCGCTCCATTCGTTTTAAAATGTATTCTTTCGTCCGATCATCTGATTCTACTCCCTTGAATAAGAAGCGTGCATTCATAGCATTCTTACGTTAAGGAATTATTCCTGCTCTCAGTATACCACACTGGCACAAACTATACGTTGAGAGTATTGGAAAGTGTTTGGAGAAAAAAAGGTATAGCAAACGCCAAGCCAATAAGCGGCAAAAAGAACGTTACCAGTGTCGCAATGAGCGTCCAGAGAAAATATTTTCTCGTTTTTTCTACTGAGGTATAAATTCGGTCCAGTTTTTCTTCCTGGACAGCCAGTTTTTGAAGAATTTCTTGTTCCATAAGCTCAGTATAGCATAAAAGAAAATGGATGGCCGAGCAATCTCAGCCACCCATCATACTCTGGAGTTATTCCATTTGCTTCCCAGGATCTTCCCAACGAGAAGGATCCCCGAGTTGACCCTGAGACCTGGTCCGATCCCCCATCTGACGGCTCGAAGTACTATCCGCCATTTGAGGCAGTGACTCATCAGGCAGCGAGCTCCAGTACTGATAGAAGATAAGCCATTCCTCCTGACAGCCTGGTGAGCATAGTCGAACTCCGTACAGATCCGGATATCCATCTCTCGGATCATAAGGCCCTCCACAATGAGGGCATCGAGATTGCACCGCCCTCGCCATGTTGACCTCCATACGAAAGAACCAAACAAAAAGACGGGAAACTAGCCCGCCTCACCAACTATTCTTATCTTGTTTTTGTGTTTTCACATCCCTATTATACACCCGAAAACTCGCCTTTCAGAAAGAATTGTCAAGCCATCAAAACCCGACATACTGTACTTCTTCTTTGAGTTGGACTCGTAGTTCATCACGCACGCGCATCTTAATAAGACTAGCCAGCGTCACAATATCTTCAGCCGTAGCCGTACCCGTATTTAAGAGGTAATTGGGATGTTTCATACTGACCATAGCACCACCAATCTTTTTCCCTCGAAGACCGACGTGATCGATGAGCCATCCAGCTGGCAACTTTCCTTCTCTCGCTGGCACCCCATTATCTTTTTCAAATTCTTCAAGTAGTTTCTTGTCTTTTACTACTGGATTCATAAAAAAGGAACCGGCGCATTGAGCATCTTGCGGATGCTTAGCCTCACGAGCCGCGACTGTTTCCTTAATCACTCGCGCCAACATTCCTCCTTCACTCGGAAGGAGCTTCAATTCAGCCGAAAGAATAACTAGATCTGGATTTTTCTTAAAGAGACTGCTCCGATAACTAAACTCACATTCTGCTTGACGATATTCTCGTACCATACCCGTATGACGATCCAGTGCCTTCACAGAAACAATAACATCTCCAATCTCTGTACCAAAAGCGCCCGCATTGCCTCGGACCGCTCCACCAAAGGATCCAGGAATACCCGCAAGTTTCTCAATGCCTTCTAATTCAGCATCTTGTGCTTTACGAACCACATCAAACAGTGGCACGCCCGCAGAAGCAGTAACCTTTTGATGAGTGACCTGAATACCGCCATCGACAATACGCATGACTATGCCAGGGAAGCCTTTATCAGAAAACAAAACATTACTCCCCCC
Source organism: uncultured Bdellovibrionales bacterium (assembly GCA_964471075.1). Taxonomy (GTDB): domain Bacteria; phylum Patescibacteriota; class Minisyncoccia; order Moranbacterales; family UBA1568; genus UBA1568. The sequence goes on along the minus strand of CAYYET010000001.1, from coordinate 18,831 downwards.
TCCTAAAACGTACAGTGGCAAACCATGTTTCTCGGCATATTCAAAGACCTCAGCAATTTCAATCGCACTTGAAACTTCAGCGTAATAGCGCGCCACCCCACCAATACGAAAAGTAGTAAAGGGTGCCAAAGAAATGTTTTCTCGAAGAGCAAACATAGAGAATAATTTTTGTTTTGAAGATGAAGCTATGTGTGTTTTACTAACGCGTGAGAAAGTTCCCACACATTACCAGCTCCTAAGGTAATGATAACATCTTGGCGACCCATTGTCTTCTCCAGGTCTTCAAGTAATAATTTTTCATTCGTGACTGCTTCTGCTTTTCCGGGAAAGAAACGATTAATCAAATCAACCAAATCTTGCGAAGTAACTCCTCCTTGTACCTCTCGGGCACTACCATAAATATTTAAAATCATAACGCGATCTACCAAATCAAAACTCTGAGCAAAATCAGTCAGGAGCGCCTTGGTGCGAGTAAAGGTATGGGGGTGAAAAATAACTGAAAGTTTTTTCTCTGGATAAAGATCACGAAACGCTTGAAGGGTGACGCGAATTTCTTCAGGATGATGGGCATAGTCATCATAGAGAAGCGCTCCGTATCTTTCACCAATATATTCAAAACGGCGCTCTGTTCCTGAAAAGACTTCGAAAGCCTTACGAATACCTTGCCCTTCTTCTCCGAGAGTCTTCAGAAGTGCCAAAACAGCCGTAGCATTGAGAGCATTGTGCACTCCAGCCAGTTTTAAACGATAGGTATCAATCAATGTTCCTTCATGCCTGACAGAAAAAGACTGGCGGAACACTTCTTTTTCCCCTACGAAACCCATCTTTTCTGGCTGATACTCTACCACCTGAAAATCCGCTTCTGGCAACGTTCCATAAGAAATCTTACGGCAACGAGCCCGACTCGCTACCCGTACTACATCGGCCGAATCAGCACAGTACACTAGTACTCCATGAGCCGGAATCCGAGCTACAAAATCTTCAAAAACCCGGATGTAGCTTTCTTTATCAGGAAAGAAATCTGGATGATCCCAATCAACACTGGTAAGAATGACAGCAAACGGCTCATACAGAGCGAGCTTGTTCTGATACTCATCCGCTTCAATAACCAGGTACTCCCCTCTTCCAGCAAGAGCATTCCCACCCCAGCTTAATATTTTACTTCCTACTACAGCTTGTGGATCTTTTCCACAAGATTTCAGGGTATCAGCCAGCAAAGCACTCGTTGTAGTCTTGCCATGCGTACCACAGACGGCTAAAGTCATTTTCTCTTGAGTGAGAAGTCCCAGAGCCTCTGGATAACTGAGTACTGGAACCCCTTTTTCAAAAGCAGCTCGCAATTCTTCATTTTTTTCTGGAGTATAGGCAGTGGAATAAATACACACCTCTACATCTTTTGGGATATTTTTTTCCTGAAAAGGAGTGCGGACAGAAATTTTTAGCTTCTTCAAAATAGCATCCGTGAAGAATACTTCCTCAGTATCAGAACCCGTAATATGAGCTCCTTGACGTAACAAAAGCTCTGCTAAAGCCGTCATGCCAGCCCCCTTGATTCCAATCAGATGAATTTTTTTAAACCGTGACAACTGTATCCTAGGAGTAGCCATACTAACGCTTCATAACCGTACGAATACCTGTCGCAATAGCTAGAGCTGCATCAGCATGATGAAATTGAGCAATACGCTCACCCATAGCCTGACGTAAGTTTTGATCTCCCAAAAGCTCTTGAATCTTCTGAAGAAGGATATGATCTCCGAGATTCGGTTCTTCAATAACGATCGCTCCCCCAATTTTGGCAATATCGTAGGCATTCAATCGTTGTTCATCATTGGCTGCGCTCGCCAAAGGGACAAGGATAACTGCTTTTTTTGTAGCAGCCAGTTCGGCAATAGAACCAGCCCCCGCTCGAGAAACTACTACATTTGCCAACGCCAAGACATCAGCTAATTCTGAAACAGTAAAAAAATCTTTCGGCACATAGCCACTCGTTCCAGGAGTAATACCGTTTTCCTGAACCAAAGTCATGATATCTTGATAATTTTCTCGTCCGGTTTGGTGCACTACCTGAATACCAGCCTGAAGCAGCTCTCCCAAAATATGAAGAATTGCTTCATTCAACGCTACTGCTCCTTGACTTCCTCCCAACACTAAAAGAGTAGGTTTTTCCGTGGACAGACCTAAAGCCGCTGCTCCACGACTTGCTTCACCTCGGAGCAATTCTTCGCGTACTGGATTACCTGTCAGGGCTGTGATTTCCTCTGGAAAATAAGCGCGTGCACTCGGATAGGCAATAGCAATACGACTGGCAAAACGAGAAAGAAAGCGATTGGCTCGGCCAGCAACCGCATCAGAATCATGAAGCACTACCGGAATTCGATAGATCCAGGCAGCAATGACTACGGGTACAGAAGCTGATCCACCCTTGGCAAAGACCGCATCCGGCATAAAGATGAAGAGTTTCCACAAAGACTGAATAATGCCAATAGGTACCTTGAAAGGATCAACAAAATTTTTCCATGAAAAATAGCGACGCAGTTTTCCCGTCAAAACATACTGAGCCGAAATACCTTCGGCAGCCATAGCTTCACTTTCAAACTGGCCTTTTGAGCCAATGAAGAGAAATTCTATCCCTTCAGGAAATTGCTGCTTCAAGGCACGCGCTACCGCAATGAGCGGAAACGTATGTCCGCCAGAAACACCACCCGAGAGTACCACACGAGGAAGAGAGGCCATAATAAAGCTTTTTTATACCTTTAGTGTAGAGTGTTTACTGACATTAAGCAATATTCCAAAGGCACCCAAGAGTACTGCTAGAGAGGTGCCTCCATAGCTAATAAATGGTAGCGGAATTCCAGTAAGTGGGATCAGGCCCGTAATAGCAGAGATATTAATAAACGCTTGAAAGACAATCCAGGAAACAATACCCACTGAAAGAAGCCGACCAAATTCATCAGGAGCCCGCAGCGCTACTCGAATACCGCGCCAGGCCAAGAAAAGGAAGAGTCCTACTACCACTACTGCTCCGAGGAGTCCTAATTCCTCACCTAATACAGCAAAAATAGAATCGGTAACCGGTTCGGGCAAATAGTTAAACTTCTGCCGACTCTGTCCCAGACCTACTCCAAAAATACCTCCAGATCCTAAAGCTAAGAGTGCCTGAGTCATCTGATAGCCAAAGCCCATCGGATCATGCTCTGGATTGAGAAAGACGAGAAAACGCTGCATCCGGTATGGAGCCATTTTAATCAAGATCAAAAGAAAGACTAACCCTCCTCCAAACAAAGAGAGAATATGAAGAATATTCGCACCGGAAGCAAAAAAGATAGCCATGGAAATAAGAAAAATAAGACCCAGCGTTCCTGTATCAGGCTGCTTGATAATAAGAAAACCAACAATAGAAAGCAGGGCCAAGAATGGCACGAGGCCCTCAAAAAAATCTGATGTTTTCACCCGTCCTTTATTCGAAAGCCAGGCTGAAAGATACAGGATAATAGCGAACTTCATCACCTCGGATGGCTGAAACGATAGTGGTCCCAGCTCTACCCAGCGAGCCGCCCCATACACCGTCGTACCAAAGCCTGGAATAAAAACCAGTACCAAAAGTACCAAAGCAAAGATAAAAATAGGCACCACAAATCGCTGCCACACATGATAATCAATCTTCTGAAAGATATAGAGAAAAAGGAGTCCCACTCCTAAGCCCAAAAGTTGCTGTTTCAAGAAATAGTAGTCATCACCAAAACGTACTCGGCCATAGACGACACCGGCACTGGCAATCATGATCAGACCAATACCGAGCAAGGTAAGCAGGGTGAAAAAAAGTATACGATCAAAATGACGAGCTGATCCTTTCATGAGGCAAAGGTTTTTTATTTTAGGCTACCGGACGATTTCTTCGAGAAGCATTCTGACGCCACTTCTCTATTTCTCCATGATGACCAGAAAGGAGCACTTCTGGCACAGTCATACCCTGAAAACTTTCTGGCTTGGTGTACTGCGGATATTCTACCTCTCCCAAGACACTATGCGACTCTGTTTCCGCACTCTCGGTATTCCCAAGGACTTCTGGAACCAAGCGCGAAACCGCATCTACCACTACCATAGCGGGAATTTCCCCTCCAGTCAGCACATATTCACCAATACACAGCTCCTCATCTACCAAATGCTCCGCCACTCGTTCATCTACACCTTCATAGCGACCACACAGAAGAATGAGTCGTTCGTACCCAGCTAAACGCTTGATATCATCTTCCGTACAAATCTTTCCCTTGGCAGAAAACAAAACGGTTCGGGTATTCTTTTCTGGTACGAGATTCTTTACATGCTCCAAAGCTTCGGCAATCGGCTCCACTTTCAGTACCATGCCGGCTCCCCCACCATAGGGAGTATCATCCACTGTTTTATGCTTGTCATGAGCAAAATCACGCAGTTGATGTGTATGGATTTCGATCAAGTTTTTTTCCTGAGCCCGTTTCAAAATAGAAACCTTGAAATAAGACTCGAAACTCTCTGGAAACAATGAAATAATATCAAAACGCATGATTTTTCATTACAATACCCTATTTTAACATACAAAAGAAAAAAGGCTCTAGGATGATTCCTAAAGCCTTCTGCTAACACCCTCTAAGAACGAGGGCCTTCATACATCTCTTCGGCAACTCCTACCAAGAGGATCTCTCCAGTTCTGCGCGGACGCGGCGGCGGCAGCTCATCCCTCGGACAGGTTCTGTGCATCGCCAGATGATCCCTTGCATCACGCCGATACCTCAAAAGCATGAAGTTGTAGAGCCCAATGAGCAACACGCCTTCAAGCAGAAAAAGCAGCCAACAGTTTCCTGCTGAAAGCTTACCGAGCGCCACCACCTTGATGAGCAAGAGATTCAATCCAAGGACCAGGATCGCTCGAACGAAGCAGTAAGCATGGAACTGCCAGCGAAGGATTCTTGGTTTGCAGTACGACCTGGACCCTTCGAATTGCTCTTTCATGTCCTTGCGCTCACCCATGGGGTAGGCCAGGCAAGCACATACCGCCAGAAAGACGGCAACAATGTATAGGAGAACATACTGACTCACGGCTATCTCCTCGCGCATAGCGCTTTCGTTGGTTGGGACAGAAACGTTTACAAAGAACCGCTGCACCAGTAGGAGCAGTAGCCAAGGGGCATCAGACCAACATACGCACATGCCTTTGATACCCCTTTGCTACTGCCTCGGAGAATTCGCCTCCGAAGCTAGCGTTTTATTCCACTTCACTCAACACGGTATTTCTATTCAGGATAAAATTCTTTTCTTCTTTCGAACCATCCGGCTTAATCACTGTCACCTCTACTGGCACGTCATTGAGTCCAGGCTGTTTTTCTACCTTCAAATCATACCATGTTTTTTCCAGGCCTTTTGGTAATGTGTAGTGAAACACCACTGTTTTTTGTGTTCCCAAAGGAACCTGTACTAGCACACCAAAATATTTTTTATTCAGGAACTGACCAAAGGTTACAGGTAACGAAGTATTTCCCGTCACTTCAGTAAGGAAACTCCCTTCTGGTACATAGACCCGCAGATATGACTGGTAATCCTTGGTAAACCAAGTTTTTTCCTTGGCTGTATGGTTATAGTTGACCGTCAGCTCTACTTCTGGCGCCTCCTTCGTCAGATCTACGGTATAGTGATAGGTGCGCTTCACGAAGTAGTCACTTTTGAAAGAGTTGAGGTTGGCATCAACGAGGAGGAGATAGTCATCTTTCCAGGTACCATCCAGTCGTCCATCCCAGCCAGCGTTCACTACCTCATCCTGTAGTGTCTCATCTTTAAAGAGCAGCTGAATATCCTTACGGTTCAGATCTTCCAAAGCTGCCTGAAAGAGCTCATACTGCTTTGTTAGAGGCAAGGCTTTCACTCGGTGCAAAATTTCTAAGCCCAAAAGACCCATCACGGATTTGCGTTCACCAAAGGCAATACCTTGCTTCACATAGTCTTGCTCTACCTGTTGTTCCAGATCCAACACAGCATTATCAGCATCATACGTTCCTGGATAACCTTCGATTTCTACGGGACCCGTAATACGCAAGAAGGAAGAAAGGACGTTCGTGGTAATCGCCACGACGCCATCAAACTGTTCCTGCCCCTGCCCCATGTGGTAAAAGTCCTCAGCCCACTTGGCATTCTCCGAAAAATCAGGAGAATAGTTAGAATCACGGAATTTCCATGAAGGGATCTTGAGCGTTTCTTTCATTGGATACGGAGGAGCAACAGTATCAGGAATACGGCCGTCAAAGTTTCCCGTATCATGCGTCGCAAAATGAGTAATATGACCATCACGGACTTTGAGAATACCAAAAGAGCCAATGAAGCCGCCTCCCGGTCGGAGTTCCATGTTGTTTTGGAAAAGGATGAGGAAAACTTTTTCTTCACCGTTCGTATACAGAAGAGAATCAGCGAGAGAAATTACCGTATCAAGTTCGGTCCTCGTTTCTTCACTCACCGGCAGAAGCCCTAACAAACGCTTCAAGCTATCTAAGCCATGAGTTTTTACCTGCCAAAAGATAAACCAGCCTGTCAGAAACAAGAGAGAGACTGTTATAAAGACAAACCACAGTTTCTTTGAAGGTTGTTTCATATTGGCGAGATAAGAGATTAGCGTCCCCCAGCCAAAAGTTCATTCAAACGACGTTTGTATTCTTCGATCGTTGGCTCACGTGGCTCTTCAGGAGCCGTCTGTTCTTGTTTTTCTTCCATTTGAACTACCGGAAGTTCTTCAAGAATAACAGGTTCCTCTATAGTTTCGGTAAATATTTCCCCCTCAGGAACTTCAGCTGATTCTTCGCGAGAAGTATCTTCGAACTCAAAAGGAAGCTCGGTAATATCCATTCCCGGAAGCATTCGTTCATTGGTAACTAGTTTTTCCTCTTCGAAGGAAGACGCTTTCTCTTCTTCAATCAATTCAGGAGTTTCTTCTGGTACTGACTCAAAAGTCAGGTTAGTAGGACGAGCAGGAACAAATTTCTTGGGATCAATGAGGGGCACCGTTTCACCAATATGAAACGTTTGCTTTGGAATCTGAGTCTTTTTTCCAAAAAGAGCTGGCAGAAGTGACAAGATCAGAAAGAAGGCACCTGTCACTCCCAAAGCACTCATCACGCTGGTCGCAGCATAGCGCCATGGATGAGTGATCGTGGTACTCACAATCGGTCCTTCCACAATACGCAAGTCGATATCTGTCTTCACATTATAATAAAACGAAGCAACAGAAAGCAATGCCTTACTTGTTTCTTCTGAAAGAAGTTTGGCTTGTTCTGATCGTTCCTTCCGAGCGGTAATGATCAGGACGCCACTTTTGTCACTACGCTCAACACTGACCATGTCATTCCACAGAGCTCGACGCTGATCAGGCGAATAGCCTTCAAATTCATCATCCAGCAGATCGGTTCCCTGAAGAACACGATCATAAAAAGAAAGGGTTTTCGAAAGTTCAGTAAAGTTTTCCACCACTTGATCCGCTTCTAGTGTCGGAGACTTTGCCAAAACCAAGACACGGATTTCGCTTTGGTAGGCCCGAAAAGAATCTAGCCAAAACAAAAAGGATGCAAGCATCACAAAAACGAGCGTCACCAGAAAGGAGCGCCACAGCGTGCGAGGAAAAAAATTGTTACTTGCTGCGGAAAGAGGCATAGTGTTCTTTCATGTTGTGATTCATCACATCCTGATATACTTCAAGCGTTTTTTTGGCACTGGCTTCCCAGCTGTAGTGCTCATGTACCCGTTCCTGAGCCGCTTTCCCTAAAGCAGCTACTTCATCACTGCGATTCACGAAGTACGCCAGTTCTTTCTTCAATCCTTCAACACTCTTTACGGGAAAGAACGCACCAGTATTGGCTACGGCTTCTTTATGCGGTTCAATGTCACTGACCAAAGGCAAGAGTCCATGACCCATAGCTTCCAGAAGCGCCAGTGACAAACCTTCCTGCTCAGAAGGCTGAACATACAAATAGGCATGGGAATAGAGTGTTTCCAAGATTTTTCCTGTTTGTTCACCTACCAAAAGAATATTTGGCCGACCGACACACAGGTGTTTCAAAAACGCTTCGTATTCCTCCGTATTGGCATTGGCTCCCACAATCACTAACTTGAAGTTGTTCGGGAGACGATTGGTATCTTCCAATTCCTTGAAAGCCTTGATCAAATAGTGCGTTCCCTTGTGAGGTACCAAACGATGCACAGCCAAAAGATAACGCTTCGGACGCAAACCAAACTGAGCCAGTGCTTCAGTATCACTTTCATAGGTCACTTCGGCACCACTGGGAATAAAGGTTACATCACGGTTATAACGTTCCTTGGCATATTCAATCAATGTTTCACTAGAAACAATCGTGCGCTCTGGTACGGTACAAGTAATATATTCTGCAATGTGCAGAAAGGTACGCGCCAAGAAACCCCACTTCTTATGGGTATAGTCACGACTATGAAACGTCGCTACTACTCGAGCTTTTGGCTTTAAGAGACGAGGAAGAATCGAAAGGATACTAGGACCAATAGACTGATAATGAATCACATCATATGGCTGAAACAACGCATGAAGCGTAGCAAAGAAAGTATGTGAGATGGCATCCAAGTGCTTGGTATGAATCGTTGGGACATGAACCAACTTCACTCCCTCGAATGATTCTTTCGTTCGAGGTGTGTAATGCGATCGCACATACACAAAAACCTCGTGTCCCTCTGCTGCCAGACGAGTAGAAAGCTTCTCGACGTGTTTTTCAACACCGCCGGCAATAGCAGGAATACCCTTTTGCCCGATGAAAGCAATTTTCATAGCCACAGCAGATGAGGTTAAGAGAACTCGAAAAGAGTTTCGTTAGAAACCACGAATCACAGGAGAAATTCCTCCGACATGGTTTCCTTCAATACGATTGGCATTCACATCGGTACCATAAATGATACCACCAAAGGTGTTCCAGGCATTAGCCGTACGAGCAACACGAGCCACTCCATAACGACCATTACCAATCAAATCAGCCTTCTTCAAACCAACGTTTCCAGCAGCACCATACGCATTTACTTCCACTCCTTCACGAGCGTTGCTCCGGATGCTATTAGACTTACTCCACACAGAAGCACCGTCGAGAACTGCCTTGATACCGCTTCCACCGTTGCTGCTAATGCGGTTGTGTTCAAACCAAGCCTCCATACCAGCGGCCAAATCCACACCATCACTGGCATTGTTATGGATATCACTGTTGATAATTACCAGGTCACGGCGTTCAGAGTACACACCAGCACGCTTGCTTCCTGAAATTTCCACAGAGTCAAGTAACGCACGGTGCTTTTCATCACGAGGAGCAGAATCAATATGGACACCATCACGATCACTGCCCTTGATCACTACTTTGTAGAGTTTGGCTTTGGCATCTTCGTCGATACGAACACCATGACGACCTTCTTCAATCGTCAAATAGTTCAATTCACTCTGATGATGCATAGTCACCGTAGCCTTATCATCATTGTCAGAGCGAATAATCACATCACCCTTGTCTTGCTTGCGACCAAAGAGCTTTACCCCTTCCGGAATAGTAATATTTTCATTGTACTTACCCTTGGCAATGTGCACATAGTCACCTTCGTGAGCATGTTTCAAAGCTTCAGAGATGGTATGATATGGATGAAGCTCGCTTCCGGTTTGGGTACCATCAGCATCTTCATCAACATAGATATCATCATGTCCTCCAAAGGCTACCAAAGGAGCAATGATAAACACGCTGAGCGTTAATCCCAGCAATACCTCGCGAGAAAGCCAAAACTTTCGAATGTCCATACGATTTATCTCATGAATTTTTAGACCCTCTATCGTAGCAAATTTGAGCATTTTTGTCAAGGGGAAGATTTTGGTTTATAATAGGGATGTTTTGGCTCTATTTCGTGGTTTTTTACCCTCAATCTTGGCCATTTTTTGAGGCCCTTTTTAAAAAATAAAATCCAATTTCTTTTATGCATCTTCCGTCACTCTTTTCCCCCCGTTCTATAGCTGTTATTGGCGCTTCTACCAAACCAGGAAGCGTCGGCAATAGCCTCACAGAGAATCTACTCCATCATGGTTATACCGGAAAAGTATACCCGGTAAACCCCAAAGCAGATATGCTCTTTGGGCTGCCCTGTTACAAAAACATCGCCGATATCAAAGACGAGGTAGAGCTGGCCATCATCATCATTCCCGCTGCTTTTGTTCCAGAGGCTTTACGTGAAGCCGGAGAAAAAGGTGTGCGGGGAGCGGTAATTATTTCTTCCGGGTTCAAAGAAACAGGAGAGGCAGGGAAAGCTTTGGAGCAAGAAATTATCCGAATCGCTAAAGAATATGACATTGCCATTCTCGGACCAAACTGTCTCGGCTTTCTTCATCCTCAAGTGGGCCTGAATGCCTCTTTTGCCAAAAGCATGCCCAAGCCTGGGAATATCGCTTTCTTCTCACAAAGTGGAGCCCTCTGCACTGCCCTTCTGGATCTCGCTTCGGATACCCTCGGCTTTTCTTTCTTCATTAGTGATGGGAATAAGGCCGTAGTTGGGGAAGAAGAGCTTTTGGGCTTCCTCGCCCAAGACAAAGACACGCATGTTATTTCTTTTTACAGCGAAGGCATCAGTAAGGCAGAAAAAATTATTGAATGCGGTCGTGCCATCTTAGCTCGTCCTGAACCTAAGCCTTTGATCGCTCTAAAATCAGGAAGAACCAGTGCTGGGACAGCTGCCTCAAGTTCTCATACCGGGGCGCTGGCTGGGAGTGATGCGGCCTATCAAGCTCTCTTTACTCAGTCTCGTATTCTTCGAGCGGAAGATCTTGAACATCTCACGAATCTCCTTCATGTTTTTTCTCATAACCCCCTCCCACAAGGAAAGCGTCTGGGAATTATCACCAATGCGGGAGGCTTAGGAGTTTTGGCCACGGATGCAGCAGTGAGCGCTGGTCTGGAAATTGCTACACTCTCTCCCGAATCAGTCGAGAAATTACAGGTCTTGCCTGCGGCAGCCAGTAAGCGTAATCCTGTCGATGTTCTCGGCGATGCTCTTTCTGATCGTTACACACTAGCCTTGGAAACACTGGCTCATGATCCTGGGGTAGATATGCTGATGGTCATTGTCACTCCTCAGGCCATGACCGAAGCCAAGGAAACAGCCGAGGCTATTGTCAATACTAAGAATCACTTTGGCAAGCCACTTTTGGCTGTTTTCTCAGGAAAAGAAGCTTTGGAGCCAGGACTCTCCGTACTCAAGGAAAAAAATGTCGCCACGGTCACCTATCCAGAAGCAGGAGCTCGAGCTTTGGCTGCCATGGCTACACTGACCAAGTGGCGCACTACCCAACTCGCCACACCTTTTTCTTTTAATGATATTGATGAAGAAAGTGCTCGAAGAGTTATGAGGAACGTTCGAGAACGCGGCCGCAGCACTCTCTATGAAACTGAGGTGTGGGATATTCTCTCTGCTTACGGATTTCGTTTTCTCAAAAGTACCGTGGTCCACAGTACAGAAGAAGCCACTGAAGCCATCAAAGGTTTTTCTGGTCCATGCGCTCTCAAGATTATTTCCCCTGATATCACGCACAAGTCTGACGCGGGAGGGGTACTCTTAAATGTTACGAAAGAAGAAGCAGGAGCAAAGTATGAAGAACTTCTCAGCCGGGTCAAAGAAAAAGTTCCCGAAGCACGCCTGGAAGGAGCGCTCATGGTAGAAATGGCTCAAACAGGCGGAAAAGAGATTATTCTCGGCCTGAAGAATGAACCAGGACTCGGTAAACTGCTCATGGTTGGCCTAGGAGGAATTTTTGTAGAAGTCTTCAAAGATGTCTCGTTTCGCTTTGCTCCCCTGACCAAAGAAGACGCTCAAGAAATGCTCATGGAACTTAAGGGTCTTCCCATGCTTCAGGGAACGCGGGGTAAAGAAGGTATCGATATGGAAGCCCTGGTTGAAGCTATTGGTCGTTTATCTCTTCTTGTTCAGGATTTTCCAGAAATTGAAGAACTTGATATCAACCCTCTTCTCACTTTCAAAGAAAGCGCTGGCTTCCGTGTCTTGGATGCTCGTATTCGTCTCAAAGAATCTTTGTAAAAAGAAAAAGCAGTGTTCAAGAATCTTGAGACACTGCTTGTTGGGATGCTTTAAGTCACTACGTCCCACTCAGGTTCGAGGAGGTCTTCAGGCAAACCGACAGGCTCTTTGGGAGTCGGCCGCATGCGTTCCTCATGCTCAGCAGCTACCTGGGCAACATAGTTCATGACTTCGACGGGAGTGTCGAAATGATGAAACCACGCTTTACTTTCACGTTTTCCTTTCTGATGCACCGACCAGCATTCCACACGGAAAGTAGCCGTTATTACATCCCCCAGCGACCACTCCCGCAGTTCTACTGTGCACTTCCCGAGATACGGGCCCTTGTCATGTTGACCCAAAGGCCGATAAAACTTCCTGACCAGTTGCTTCAGTTCACTGCTCTTCGCTTTGCTTTCGGAGCCATGGTTCTTTTTGGGCAAGACCAACTCCACAGAGAAATCCCTGGGGATCACTCCCTTTTTGGGAACAAAGGTCGAGGCCTCAGCGTCGCTTTGCAGAAAGCTTGGAGACAAAGAGTCGTCAACCCCTTCGTTTCCTGCCCACGCTCTCACGCAGACCAGAAGACACAAGAGGACCACACAAAAAACGCGCTCCATGAGCAAATCTCCTCGGTTAGTGTTTCATTACGAAACGTTGGTAAAGAACTGAAAGGGAAAGCTTTTACACTTTACCCCATTTGATCACTTTCGAGAAATCCCAAGCGAACCAAGGCGTGCGCGCTTTTGGTTCATGAGCGTATTTTTCTTTCAGATAGGCGTAGGTCTTTTCCAGACCCACTTCCAGACTGGTTTCTGGATAGAAGTTAAATTCCTCTTTAGCTCGATCAATATCAAGCACAATTTTTTGCACATCAAAAGGACGGCGTTCCAAACGCTTAATTTTTGGTGTAGTTTCAGTCGTCTTAGCCAACATAAGCACTAATTCAAAGAGAGAGATTCCCTTGCCAGTACCGACGTTATAAGTCGTGTTTTTATGGGGCTGATCAAAGCTTTCCACAATAAAGCGGGTAGCGTCTTTCACGTAGATATAGTCACGAACCGTATTGCCGTAAATATCCAGTGCCTCCCCCTTGATCATGTGCTTCATGAAAATAGGAATGGCTCCCTGGATACCATTCGGATCCTGGCGTTCACCATAGGGGTTAGCGATACGATAGATCACGAAATCAAGATCGTGCTGACGCTTATAGAAGTGAAGATACTCTTCCACGGTAAGCTTGGTCACCGCATACGGAGATACTGGACGAGCCTGAGTCGTCTCACTAGCCACTTCTTCCAAAGCATTGCCATAGACTGCTCCACCAGACGACGGATAGATTACTTTCTTTACTCCGTATTTTACACAGAGATCAAGAAGCTGCAGCGTTCCTTCTAGATTGAGACGGATTTCAGCCATGGGGTCATGAGCCGTAGAAGCCGGGGTACTGAGAGAAACGAAATGGAAAACATAGTCCACGCCTTTCAAAGCCCGAGACAAATGCCACTTATTCAAAAAGTTTCCTTTGTGAAATTCAATTTTTCCCTTGAGGTGTTTGAGATTTTTGATGCGACCTTTGTGGAAACGATCAAAAACACGCACCTCAAAACCACGATCCAAAAGATCGTCTACGACGTGGCTTCCAATGAAGCCGTCACCTCCAATAACAAGACACTTCTTTTTCATACCAAAATGACCTGTTCATTCACTGATAACAGGCCATCATACACTACTTTTTCAATTTTGTCAAGAGTCCAAAAAAACCTACTTTTTGGCTTGAATAAGGGAAGAATAGAGGGTAAGAAGCCGAGAAAGATAGGACTGAGCGTCAAGATCCAAAATGCTCTTACGGGCGTTTTCTTGGTAAGTTTTCAGGGTATTTTGATCAAAGTTAGCTAGTTTTTGTATTTTTTGCGCGAGTTCTTCGGCATTGCCTGGCTCAAAGAGCAGGCCATTCACTTGGTCCTGCACCCGTTCCGGTAAACTCCCGGCACGAGCAGCAATAACCGGTGTGCCAGAAGCGAGCGTTTCCAAAAGCGCATACGGCGTATTTTCGTACCATTCAGAAGGTACTACTACCGCCCGAGCCTCACTCAAAAGCTGCTTTAAACCATCACCATAAACTGGGCCCAAAAACGAAACTTTTTCTTCGAGCTTCAGTTCTTTGACCAACGCTTTCAGTGCTGCTTCTTCTGGGCCAAAACCGACGAGAGAGAGCGTTTCACCATCGTGTAACTTGGTAAAAGATCGTACCAACGTAGCAATCCCCTTTTCAACTGAGAGACGTCCAAAATAGAGGAAATTCTTACCGTGCTTTTCAGAAAGAGGGTCTGAAAGATCAGGGAGTGGAAAAAGTGGCTGAGTCAGGAGCGTGATGGGATAATGAAAACCAAGACGTTGAAAAGTGTCAATCAAGAACTGGCTTAATCCCAAATACGCATCGACTTTACCATAGGTACCTAAAAGAGTATGTAGCCACTGTTCTATCACGCACACCAAGCTCTTCACAAAAGAATCTTTGACGCAACGATCAGCTAAACAGCGGATTCCTGAGTGATGTTCCCATACTTTTCCTCGAACAAACAAATTGTAGTTCGGTGACACCAATTTATAATCACAGAGCGTCATGACAACGGGAACATGATGCTTTTTCAGCGCCCAAATAATAGAAGGCGAAAGCTGATGATACGTAACAAAAAGATGTGCCACATCTGGTTTAAATTCCTTTATCAGTGCTTCAATCTTTCGTTTGGCACTGAAGTTAAAAATCATGTTTTGCGCCACTTTCACCTTCTGCCACAAAGAAAGATTGTTCGCTTCTTCATAATCTACTTCTTCCACAAAATATTTACTCCACTCTGTTGGTTCATTCTTGGGATGAGCCATAGCAAAAAATGCTACTTGATGGCCAGCAGCCTGAAGCAATTTGGCCGTATCAAAATACAGACGCTGAGGCCCGGCATACTGGCGATGATACTTATCAATCAGGAGGACGCGCATTGACTTTTTGGCTTAATAATGGCATTATACAGGAAGAATTCGCTTTCTACAAATATGACTTTTTCCCTTGGAACGTTGATTGAAAAGATTGCTTATGGCATTTCCGCCAGAAGCCGTGCTCAAAAATTTGATCAATTTCTGACCCTTGTTGCCCCAAAAGAAAAAGAGGCTCTCATTGATGTTGGTGTCAACACGACCGAGTATTCCAACACTGATAATTATCTGGAAAAGTTCTACGCTTTTCCAGAAAAAATTACTGCTTTGGGTCAAGAGGATATGAGTGAGTTTCAAAAACGTTATCCAAAGGTGACGGTCGTTCAAGGTGACGGTCGTACTCTTCCCTTTCCTGACAATGCTTTCGCTATTGGCTATTCCAATGCAGTTATTGAACATGTAGGCAATTTTGAAGATCAGGACCGCTTCCTCAAAGAATTGGTACGTGTGAGCACTCGCGGCTACCTGACTACTCCTAATCGCCACTTTCCTATCGAACTTCATACTCGAGTGCCCCTGCTCCATCTGCTTCTTTCCAAGAAATACTTCGATCGCTTTGTCACCCTCATTGGTAAAGAATGGGCCACTGGAAGTTATATGTCCCTTCTTTCAGAAAAAGATCTCCGCACCCTTTTTGCTCAGGCAGGAATTACTGACTACACCTTGATCAAAAATCGATTCCTCGGACTTCCCATGACCTTTACGGTAATTTGGCACAAACACTAAGATATGAAACTTTCTCTCGATAATCCTCTACGCGAGCCTACTCTCTGGATGTTTCTCATTGCTCTTGGAGCTTTTGGAACTTTAGGCGCCTTCCTTCTTCATTTCTCTCCTCTTTTGCCCCTCCTTCTTTGTGGCAGTATTTTGGCACTTATTCTCCTCTTCCGACAACCCCTCCTCCTCCTTTTTGGGCTCATCATCGTGCGCATGTCCCTCGACTATTCGTCACAATATGTCAGTCTCAATTTCTACAATATTAGTTTGAGCCTTTCTCAAGCTTTAGGAGTGAGCATTGCTCTCGTGGGCTTAATGGTCATCATTTTACAACGAAGAGCTCTTTCTACTTTTCCTTTGTTTCTCCCTTTCTTTCTTCTCTTCCTCTGGGGTGGCATGACTCTTTTCTACTCACTTTATCCTAAAACTACCCTTCAGGAACTCTTGCGCATTTTTGACCTCTTCGCCTTGAGTTTTCTCGGGTATGTCACTGTACAAAAAACTCGTGACTTCAAAGAGCTTTTACAAGCATTTTTTCTCTCCAGTATTTTACCAATTCTCTTTGGTATCTATCAGTTCATCTTTCATATTGGACTAGCCGATGAAAATGTCTCTGTGCTTCGTATTTTTGGCACCTTTAGTCACCCCAACGTCTATAGTCTCTACCTCTACACTCTGGTAGTCTTCGGCACTCTTTATTTTCTGCTATTTGCTGATCGAGGGGTACGAAAAATAGTAACACTCGGGATTTTAGGAATTTTTTCTGTCATGCTCATGCTGACCTTTGCTCGAGTTGCTTGGATAGCGATGTTTCTCTTTATTTTCCTCGGTGCTTTACTCCGTTATCGCCTCCTTCTTTTCCCGCTTATTCTTATTCCTTTTGTACTCTTCACTTTTTCTCAAAGTTTTCAGGAGCGCGTAATCGAAAGCTTCAACCCCGATCCTGATAGCTCCATCGTCTGGCGACAGGAACTATGGCATGACGTAACACGCTATTCTATCCAAGAAGAACGCACCCTCCTTGGCTCGGGTATGGATACCTTCCCCAAGGTTTCCGAAAGTGTCCGCGGCACTACCCATGGTCCCAATGATCCGCACAATGATTTTGTGAAGTTCTTTGTAGAAGGCGGAGTAGTAGGAGTCATTATTTTTGTTCTCTATCTCGTTTCCTTGCTGTGGATCATGGTCAAGAGATACAAAGAAAGCAAAAAAGGAAGTGCCTTACAACTAGCCTTTGGTATTATGATACTGTTCTTTATTACTCTTGAGCTCTCGGCTCTTACAGACAATATTTTCAAAAATACACCCCTTCAGTGGTTGTTCTTTACCGCTCTCGGGGCACTTCTTTCTCTGGCAGAAAAAAAATAATCTCCCGCTTGAATTACGAGAGAAAATGAGAAAGGGCTTCCTGATGGGAAGCCCTTTCGGGTTGCGGTGTTACCGCTTCAGTTACTGGCCGTGACCTTGGTGTACCAGGCCGAGTAGGCCGTCACCTGATCGGTCGTCGGCGGAGCAATGTTGCCCGCCGAGTCGACGCACAGAACCGTGGCCATGTCGTTGGCGCCGCTGGCACGCTTGGCCATGATGTTGGTGGCGCCATCGGGATGTGAGGCCCAGGCGTCCTTCACCACGGAGTCACCCTGGACCACCAGCCAGGTCAGGCCGATGCAGGTGTTGCCGCCGTTGCTGTTGATGGTGACCGGCAGCTGGATCGAGTTGCTGAGCGGCGCGCACTTGACCTTGGTCTTGTCGACCTTGCCGTTGACGACAGCCCAGCCACCGCGACCGACGCCGGACAGGCAGATCTCGGCACCGTCGAGATTGGTCACTTCCGGATCGACGATCCAGACCTGGCCCTTGCCGGAGGCATCCGTCTTGGGCTTGAGGTCCTTGATCTTCGGATCGTGGTTCAGGTAGACCACTTTGACGCCCATGAGGCTCAGCGTGGCCTTGCCAGGACCATCTTGCTTGATGACCATCCTGGTGCCACCGGCGCCGCCGCCCGACACGTCGGTCGAGAACTGCGCCAGAGCCGGCACGGAGATCATCGCCAACAATGCGGCGAACAGTTTGCGAAAGAACGTCATGTCAAACTCCTCGGAGTTGTGGTTGGGTGATACGTGCCTGTGTATCTTGCCCAACCGAGGTTGGGAAAATTCAGGCACTTCTCTTGGAGCCTGTTCAATGCCTATCTTTTTTACGGACATTCACTGAACATCTCACTATACACCCAAATCCGCTTTTTGTCAATATGAAAAATATGGCTTATTTACGGTATAAAAAAGACAAAGGACAGGCCGTTTTTCAACTTCCTGTCCTTGGTGCGAACGATGTCGCTTTGCGTTCCTTCTCTTCTATGAAGCCGGTATGTCGTTGTGCAGTGCACATTGGCGCATACCCTTTTTATCGACTTACAGTTCAAAGAGAAGAATTGCGTGCTTAGCGATTGGGTGGCGGCACCGGAACCATGGCCGTACCGTCCTCTTGGAACGATACGTTATGTTCCTTGGCCGCTTGATTCAGGCGATATTCCGTGCGGGCCACTTGCGCGCCCTTGACCACGTCACACCACCAACCCCAACCGAAAGCTTCGCCACCATTCTTGAGATCAAAGTCCGTTCCGACACCGATGCCACAGATCCGCTTGGGATCTGAAACACCGATACGCAGGTTCGCTGTTTCCGAGACCGGGCTTTCGAGGAAATACCCCGCCCGACCCCACAGCGTCAGCTTGTCGAAATCGTAGACGTCCTGATGGACACCGGCTTGGAACAGAACATCGAACTGCGACAACTCTTTCGTGTCGTCGATCGGCTTGCCTTGCCACGTATGGCCGGCTCGCACATCCGTTGCCCACCCAGCCATGGCGTAGGTTCTCGTTTCCGGGAACCACTTCTCACCGCGTTCCCGCCTCTCGTAGTTGTTGTACGAAAGCGACGGACCAACGAAGTCGATTTCGCGATGACTCGCGTAGTCGCCTTGCCGGTAATTTTCATTGATGCGGCCGAAGAGCACTTTGCCTTCGAAGTTCCAGCTATTGTCCGAGATGTACTC